>NZ_JAVIJB010000089.1:0-4802 GCF_033977165.1 Mesorhizobium captivum | reverse complement strand
ACGTCCGGCTCGTGATCTCTACCTCACCGCACGGGCCCATCCCGCGCAGCGGGTTCGTTCTTCGGCCTCATTTTGGCCGTAGCGATCAGCTGCCGCGTCCTGAACGCAGACATCGCAAGCGAGGACTCCGGAGGTCGCGGTTGCGCTACTCGGCAGCCGTCTCCGATGGCGCCTCTGCCGGCCCCGAAGGCCCGGCCTCGGCACGGGGTTTGCGCCGTGAAAACAGCGACCTGAGCGTGACGTAGAACACCGGCGTCAGGAACAGGCCGACGAAGGTGACGCCGAGCATGCCGGAGAACACCGCGGTGCCGAGCGACTGGCGCATTTCTGCGCCCGGGCCCGTTGCGATCATCAGCGGCACGACGCCGAGGATGAACGAGAAGGCGGTCATCAGGATCGGCCGCAGCCTGAGCCGGCAGGCTTCGACGGCAGCCTCAGCGGCCGACAGGCCGCGTTCCTGCGCCTGCCGCGCGAATTCGACGATCAGGATCGCGTTCTTGGCGGCAAGCCCGATCAGCACGATGAGGCCGATCTGCACGAGGATGTTGTTGTCCAGCCCTCGGAAAGACACGCCGAGCAACGCCGCGAGCACGCCGAGCGGCACCACCAGCACAATGGCGAACGGCAGCACCCAGCTTTCATATTGCGCCGCCAGCGCCAGGAACACGAACAGCACCGACAGTCCGAAGATATAGACAGCGGCATTGCCGGTGTTGCGCTCCTGATAGGCGAGCTCGGTCCATTCATAGGAGGTACCGGCCGGCAGCGTCTTCGCCGTGATCCCTTCCATCAATGCCAGCGCGTCGCCCGTGGAAACGCCGGGCGCGGCGTTGCCCTGCAGCGGCACCGAGACGTACATATTGTAGCGCTGGACCAGCGCCGGGCCGGTGATGTCGCGGATCTCGATCAACGTGCCGAGCGGAACCAGCGCGCCGGTCGCCGAGCGCACCTTCAGTTTCAAGATGTCGGCGCGATCGAGGCGGAACGTCTGGTCAGCCTGCGCCCGCACCTGGTAGACGCGCCCGAAAGCGTTGAAGTCGTTGACGTAGGCGGTGCCCAAATTGATCGACAGCGTCTCGAAGATGTTGGGGATCGGCACGTTCAGGATGCGCGCCTTGTCGCGATCGATCGCCAGGAAGAATTGCGGGCTCGACGCGGAGAACGTGGTGAACACGCCCGTCAGCCCCGGCGTCTTGTTGGCCTTTGCGGCGATTTCGTAGGCAAGCGCCAGGATCTGCCCCATGTCGGCGCTGTTGCGCTCCTGGATCTGCAGCTTGAAGCCGCCGGCATTGCCGACGCCGCGGATCGGCGGCGGCGGCAGTGCGATAATGAAGGCTTCCTTGATGCTTTGCAGGCTGCCGAACAGATTGCCGATGACCTTGGTCGCCGACTGGCCGGCCTTCAGCCGCTCGTCAAACGGCTTGAACCTGGCGAAGATCACGCCCGCGTTGCTGGCGTTGGTGAAGGTCGCGCCGGAGAAGCCGGCGAAGGCGACTGCGTAGTCGACGCCAGGCGTTTTCTGGATGATCTGCGACGCCTGCTGGATGACCGCATCGGTCCTCGACAGCGAGGCGCCGTCCGGCAACTGGACGACGACGATCGCATAGCCCTGGTCGAGCGACGGAATGAAACCGCGCGGCACCGCCTGCACCATGTAAACCGTGGCGTAGATGAGGGCCGCGAAAACGGCCAGCATGGCGGCGATCGCTATCCAAGAGCCGACCAGCACGCGGATGATGCTCGAATACCAGTGGGCGACCCTGTCGAAGCCGCGATTGAAGCCGTCGGCGAGCGCCCGTCCGAACCGCGCCAGGAAAAAGCGCGGCGGCGCCGCCGCGGCGTGGTGCGGCTTGAACAGCAGTGCGGCCAGCGCCGGCGAAAGCGTCAGCGAATTGAATGCCGAGATCGCCGTCGACACCGCGATGGTGATCGCAAACTGCAGGTAGAACTGCCCAGAAATGCCGGGGATGAAGGCTGTCGGTACGAACACGGCAATCAGCACCAGCGAGATCGCGATGACCGCCGTTCCGACTTCGTCCATGGTCAGGTGCGACGCCGGATTGGGCGCCAGCCCTCTGGCGATATTTCGCTCGACGTTCTCGACCACGACGATCGCATCGTCGACGACGATGCCGATCGCCAGAACGAGGCCGAACAGTGTCAGCATGTTGAGCGAGAAGCCGGCGGCGTAAAGCACCGCCAGCGTGCCGATCAGCGACACGGGGATCGCCACGATCGGCACGATCGCCATGCGCCACGATTGCAGGAAGATGATGATGACGATGATGACCAGCAGCATCGCCTCGAGGATCGTCTTGTAGACCTCATGGATCGACTCTGCGACGAACTCGGTCGGATTGTAGACGATGTCGTAGCTCAACCCCTTCGGGAAGTCGCGGGAAAGCTCCTTCATCTTGTCCTGGATCTCCGCGGCTGCGGCGAGCGCATTGGTGCCCGGCCGCTGGAAGATGGCGAGCGCCACCGCCGGTTTGCCGTTGAGATAGGAGTTGGTGACGTAGTCCTTGGCGCCGAGCTCGATGCGCGCCACGTCCTGCAGCGAGATCAGGCGGCCGTCGTCGGTCGATTTGACGATCACGTATCGGAAGTCGCGTGCGTCGTTGAAGCGGCCTTGCGTGGTGACCGTGTACTGAAACGCCGTGCCGGTGCCGGTCGGCGGCGCGCCGATCGAGCCGCCCGACACCTGGACGTTCTGGTCGCGCAGCGCCTGCACCACGTCGCCCGAGGTCATCCCCAGGGCGGACAGTTTTTCCGGATCTAGCCAGATGCGCAGCGAATATTCGCGTTCGCCGAAGATGATGAGGTCGCCGATGCCGTCGAGCCTGAGCAGTATGTCGCGCACCCGCGAGCGGGCGTAGTTCGAGACGTAGAGCTGGTCGTAGGTATTGTCGGGCGACAGCATGTGCACGACCATCATCAGGTCGGGCGAGCTCTTGGTGGTGGTGATGCCGAGGCGGCGGGCTTCTTCGGGCAGGCGCGGCTCGGCGACCGACACGCGGTTCTGCACCAGCACCTGCGCCTTGTCGAGATCGGTGCCCAGCTTGAAGGTGATGGTCAGCGCCATCGCCCCGTCGCCCGACGAATAGGACGACATGTAGAGCATGCCCTCGACGCCGTTGATCTCCTGCTCGATCGGCGTTGCCACCGTCGCCGCGACCGTCTCGGCATCGGCGCCCGGATACTGCGCGCGAACGACGATGGTCGGCGGCGCGATCTCGGGATATTGCGCGACCGGCAGCTGGGTATAAGCAATCCCGCCGAGGATCAGCAGGACGATCGAAACGACCGATGCGAAGATCGGACGGTCGACGAAGAAATGTGCGAACCTCATTGCTGCAACCCGGCGGTCTCGGTCTTGGGCGGCAACGTCACCATCTCGACCTTCACCTTGGTGCCGGGCCTGGCGTGCATCAGCCCGTTGACGATGATCGTCTCATCGCCGGTCAGGCCCTTGCGGATCACCCGGTAGCCGTCGAGAAGCGGGCCAGTGCGCACGGGCTTCGCCGACACCATCCCGGCCTCATCCACCAGGAAGACGATGCGGCGATCCTGATCGGCGCCGATCGCCTCGTCGGGCACCAGCACGCCGCCATGCGGCAGCGACCCCGGCACGTTGATGCGCCCGAACATGCCTGGCTGGAGAATGCCGTCGGCGTTGGGAAACCTCGCACGCACCCGCATGGTGCCGGTCGCGTTGTCGATCCGGTTCTCGGCAAAATCGAGCTTGCCTTTGAACACCGCCTCCGCGCGGTCGGCGACACGAACCTCCACATCGAGCCCGCCGGCGCCTTCCTGCATGCTGCCGCCACGCGCCTTCGCGTCGCGGGCGTAGCTGAAATACAGGCGCTCATCGACGTCGAAATAGAAGTCGATCGGGTCGCGCGTGACGATGGTCGTCAGCAAGGTGGAATCCGGCTGCACGAGGTTGCCGACCGACACCAGCCGGCGGTCGATGCGGCCGGACAAGGGCGCCTTGATCTCGGTGAATTCCATGTTCAGGCTGGCCGTCGTCAACGCAGCCGTCGCGCCCTGCATCTGCGCCTGCGCCGAAAGGTATTCCCGCCGGCGGTCGTCGACCGTAGCGGTTGAGATATTGCCGGTCCTGGCGAGTTCGTCGGCGCGATCCAGCTGCATCTTGGAGAATTCGAGCAGACTCTTGGCGACGTCCACTTGCGATTTGGCGGCATCATAAGCCGCCTGGTACGGACGCTGGTCGATGGTGAAGAGCAGGTCGCCCTTGTTAACCAGTGCGCCGTCCTGGAAGCTGACCTTGTCAAGATAACCGCTGACGCGCGAACGGATGGCGACCTGGTCGACGGCTTCGAAGCGCCCGACGAACTCGTCGTCTTCGACGATTTCACGCACCACCGGCTTGGCCGCCGTCACCACGGGTAGCTGCTGGTCCTGCGCAAACGCAGTGCTGCTGAAAGCCATGCCGAGCAGGAATGCCGCCGACACGGCGGCGCGGGCAAGCCAGCCGGCCGATCGACGGGGTCGCCCGCCCGCGTCGCGATGCAATTGCCCATTCCCTGGGGTGTCCATTTGCGTCCCCGCTCGCTGGACCCGGAGGTCGGTTGATCCGCTTCTACGCTAAGGCTTGTCGTCGAGATCAGAGCACTGCAGTGTTGTGCATGGCAACATGATCATTTTCCATGTGGGCTGAAATGTCCACCCTGTGGCTGCCCCGCCGCCCGTCCTCGTTGCCGCCAAGATGGGGCGAAGAACGAACCCGCTGCGCGGGATGGGCCCGTGCGGTGAGGTAGAGATCACGAGCCGGACGTCGC
>NZ_JAVIJB010000088.1:0-5293 GCF_033977165.1 Mesorhizobium captivum | reverse complement strand
GCTCAGCGCGCCGTCGACGATGTCGACCGCGACCGTCGGGTTCTCGGTGTCGATGGCAACCGTGTCGCTGCCACCAGCGCCAGCGTTGCCGGCGGTGTCGGTATAACTACCGGCCGTGACCGAAACGGTGCCAATGCCATCATAACCGTCTGCCGCCGTGAACTTCGCCGTATAGTGCGAAGCATCAATCATCTGAAAGTCAGTCAGCGTGCCGTGAGACGCCGTAACGTCGGACGCGGCGAAACCCGTCACCGGGCCAGTGAATGTGAACGTTACGACCGAGCTGTTGTCGCTATCACTTAAGGCAGAATCGACAATATTGACGGCTACGGGAACCGTGCCGGTACTATCGAGAACCACGACCTTCTCAATACCCGTGACCTTGAGATCAAGCGTTTTGAAGGTATAGACCGAACTATCGGCCTGGCCGGTTTGTGCGCTGATGTGCGCCGGAAGCCAAACGTTCCTGAAATATGAAATCTCCGCAATAATTGCGGCATCGCTCAGTTGGGCCGCGCTAAGCCATATCTGCAAAGTGTCGGCGTCGGGTGTGGATCCGGTTTTGCCGAGTTGCACCGCGCCGTTTCCGCCATCATAGGAGTCGTACCCAGCAAACGCAGTTCCGCCAAGCGTGTTTTGAGTGGGCACGGTTCCGACCGTGGCCTGGTCTGTTCCGGAATAGAGGGTTCCACCTGTTATTGTCTGCGTGGAACTGGTGAATGTGCTGCCCAGAAGGTATTGGTTCTCGAAGGCCTTGTAGATCAGGATGTCCGATCCCGATCCACCAAGCACCGTGTCAAAGCCGCTGCCGCCATTGAGGGTATCATCGCCCGACCCGCCGTTCAGGCGATCATCTCCAGCGCCCCCATTCAGTATGTCGGCTCCGCTGCCGCCAACCAGATTGTCGCTGCTGCTCGTGCCGACAGTCGAACCCATCTTATCCCCCTGCGGACAGACGCGCGCGGCGCCTGCTCATTGGCCGTCCTACAGACGGCTGACCACCCCATGCCGAAATGGATCGGCGCCCAGTCTTTGGGGGAGGAAAGAATCAGAATGCCATGCAACCAGTCGCAACCCGACGACCCGGCCCATGAAAGGCCACCCCAAATGGCGTTCACAGACAGGCGGTGGCTCGATGGTGATGGCTGCGACGGCTACAGATAACCGCGCTGCGTTTCCCCTACCCCAGTAGCGCCGTAACTCGTTGTTGCCGGTCGGGAGATAATTTACGCTACCCTGTATATTAGGATATTATTAACTCTATCGCCGCGTCAACGTCGGATTCGATGAATAGTTAATGACAAAAAGCGTACTTGTACGCGCGTGTGGATACCTGCATCCATCTGGAAATGGCGCCACAAGGATTACCGCTCAGGTGAAACGGATCGGCGGTTCAGCGCTCACACAACCATCTTGCCGGGCTTGCCGCCGCGCTCGGCAACCGCCTTCTCGACGGCGCGCTTCAGCTCGTCCTTGATCTCGACCGTGTCGGCCATCAGCGTCTCGATCTTGAGGAAGTCGAGCACGCGGTATTTCGAGACGGCCGGGCGGATGAGGATGTCCGGCGGGTGCTGCCGCAGCTTGTTGGCGATGATCGACTGCATCATCAGCTGCGTCGCGCCATACATCAGGTCGACGGTCGTCGGGTGCTTGCGCTCGACGTCGCTCGGCGCCCCTACAACGTCGATGGCGATGATGATGTCGGCATCCTGCTCGACCAGATCGAATGGCACGGGATTGTAGATGCCGCCGTCGATCAGCACCCGGCCGTCGCGCGTCACCGGGCGAAACACCGCCGGAATGGCGGCCGACGCGGCCAATGCCGATTGCAGGTCGCCATCCGTGAAAACGGCGAGCTTATGGCCGAAATAGTCGGTCGCCGTCACCTTGAGCGGGATTTTCAGCTCCTCGAAGGTCGCGGGGATCGCCTCGGGCAGGAAGGCCTTCAGGATGCGCTCGACATTGAACTGGCCGACGCGGATGCCGCCCTGCATGGCCTCCGCGATCGTGCCCGGCCGCGAGCGCCACATGCGCGCGGCCACCTCGGCGTGGCTGCCGAGGATAGCACGGCTGTAGTCGTGGATCTCCGTCCCCCGCATGCCGGCAGCCATGCCGGCGCCCATGATGGCGCCGATCGAGGAGCCGGCGATCGCCACCGGCCTGATGCCGAGCTCGTCCAGCGCCTCGATGGCGTGGATATGCGCAAGTCCCCGCGCACCGCCGCCGCCAAAGGCAACCGCGAAGGTCGGGCTCATCCCTTGCCACGCCCCGCCACCTGCACCAGCGGCGGACCGATGACCATCACCGCCGGATCGGCCGACAGGAGCTTCCTCGCCGCCGCCTTGACGTCCTCCAATGTCACCGCGTCGATCAGCGCGGCACGGCGCTTGATATAGTCGATGCCGAGATTGTCGAGCTGCAGCTCGACCAGCGTCGAGGCAATAGAACTGGAAGAGTCCAGGTTGTTTATGGCGTAGGCGCCGATCGTGTATTTCTTGGTCGCCGCGAGCTCTTCCGCGGTCGGCCCGTTCTGCGCCATCTCCTTCACCACCTGGCGCACGATCGACAGCGTCTCGGCGGCGCGGTCCGAGCGCGTCGCGGTCGTGACCAGCAGGGCGTTGGAATGCTCGTGATCGACGAGGTCGGAGCTGACGCCATAGGCAAGGCCGCGCTTTTCACGCACCTCCTCGTAAAGGCGCGAGGTGAAGGTCGAGCCGCCGAGAATCTCGTTCATCAGCACGGCGGCGTAGAAATCGGGATCGCTCCGTTTCACGCCTGGCCAGGCAAGCTGCAGGGAGGTCTGCGGCAAGTCGTAATTCACTTCTAGCTGTTGGCCGAGCTTGGGTGCGATGTCGGCAACCGGGGCCAGCATCTGCTTGTCCGGCAGGTCACCGAACACCTCGTCCAGCTTGCCGCTCAGCGTCGCGGCATCGATGTCGCCCACCACCGCCACATGCAGTCCGCCGCGCGCGAAATTCGCTTTGTGGAAGGCCTTGATATCCGCGGCAGTGATGGTGGCGAGGCTCTCCTTGGTGCCTTGATCCGGCCGCGCATAGGGATGCCCGCCATAGATCGCGCGCAGCCAGCGCTGCTGGGCGATGGTGTCGGGATCGCGCTCATTGGCAAGGATGCCGGAAAGCACCTGGGCGCGGATGCGGTCGATCGGCGCCTGGTCGAAGCGCGGGCTGTTCACCGCCAGCTTCAGCAGGCCGAAAGCCTCGTCCTTCTGGTCGGACAGCATGCGCATCGAGCCATAGGTGCCGTCACGCGCCGCCTGAAAACTCATCTCGGCGCCGGCATCGTCGAGCTTCAGTTGGAAGGCTCCGCTGTCGAGATCGCCGGCGCCTTCGTCGAACAGGCCGCTCATCAGGTTGACAAGGCCTTCTTTCCCGGCGGGGTCCTGCGCGGTGCCGCCGTCGAAGACGAAGCGGACGGCAACCAGCGGGATCGAATGGTCTTCCACCAGCCAGGCGGAAATGCCCTTCTTCGACTTCACCTCCTGGATGTTCATCTCCGCGTGGGCGGCAAGCGCCGGCAGAAGCAGGAAGAACAGGGCAAAGCAGAGGGTGGCGACGGCTCGGTAGAGCCCTCCTTCTCCCCTTGTGGGAGAAGGTGGATCGGCGCGCAGCGCCGAGACGGATGAGGGGTGTTGGAAGGATCGCCGTCCTTGCCAAGCTGGAACACCCCTCATCCGACCTCGCTTCGCGAGGCCACCTTCTCCCACAAGGGGAGAAGGGAATAACGTGCGGCGCATGCGCATCAGGCCAAAGCTCATCATCAATTCCCCGCCTGTTGCTGCGGCAAGAGATAGCCGGTCGTCGAATGGTCGAGCAGGAGATAGCGAGCGGCCGCCGCCTTGACCTCTTCGGCGGTGACCTTGCGGATGCGGTCCGGCCATTCCAGCACATCTTTCACATTGCCGCCGGTGGCGAGCGTCGAGCCGTACATATTGGCCATGTCGTCCTGCTTGTCGCGGGCAAAGATCATCGAGCGGACGTAGCGGGTCTTGGCCCGCTCAAGCTCGTCGTCAGTGACACCGTCCTTGACGATGCCGGCGATCTCGGCGTCGACCGCGGCCTCGACATCGGAAAGCTTGGCGTCGCCGCGCGGCGAGCCATAGACGGTGAAGTTGGTGGCATCGAGCATGGTGCCCTGAAAATAGGCGCTGGCCTCGGAGGCGATGCCCTGCTTCACCACGAGCTGCTGGTAGAGGCGGCTGTGGTTGTCGCCGCCCAGGATCTCGGCCAGGAGGTCGAGCGCCTCGGCCTCGCCGGGCTTGGCGGTATGATAGGACGGCACCACCCATTGCGTCGAAAAGCTCGGCACCGAGACGCGCGCATCTGTGAGCGTCACGGTGCGCCTGGTGTTCTGGTCGGGCTCGACGGGTCGGATGCGCGGCCGCAGATCCGGCCCGCGCGCGATCTTGCCGTAGGTCCGTTCGGCCATCGCCTTGACCGCATCGGGATCGACGTCGCCGGCCACCACCAGCACGGCATTGTTCGGGCGGTAGTAACTGTCATAGAAGGCCTTGGCGTCGGTGCGGTTGAGCTGCTCCATCTCCTGCATCCAGCCGATCACCGGAATGCGGTAGGGCTGGTTCTGCCAGAGCGTCGCGTCGACCTCCTCGTCGAGCACAGCCTGCGGATTGCTGTCGATGCGCGAGCGGCGCTCCTCCAGGATCACGTCGCGCTCGGTCTTGATGACGTCGTCGGTGAGGATGAGGTTGCGCATGCGGTCGGCCTCGAAACCCATCATCTCTTCGAGCGCCGAGGGCGGCACCGTCTCGTGAAAGGCGGTGTAGTCGTAAGAGGTGAAGGCGTTGTTCGAACCGCCGATCTCGGCCACGGCGCGGTCGAACTCGCCGGCAGCGTGATTGGCGGTCGCCTTGAACATCAGATGCTCGAAGAAATGGGCGATGCCGGATTTGCCGGGCGGCTCGTCGGCACTGCCGATCTTGTACCACACCATATGGGTGACGATCGGCGCGCGATGGTCTGGAACGACGACCACTTCCATGCCGTTGTCGAGCAGGAAATCCTTGGCCTCGGCTTCGTCCCCGGCCCGCGCCAAGGCCTGCGCCGCGAATGCCAGCGTGCCGGCAAGGAGTGCTGCGCCCAGCCCTCTGGTGCTCAATGTCATCAAATGCTCCGGTTTCGGTCGCGCGACGATAGAAAAGGTTCGCTGACGAGGCAAAGTGATTTGTTCGTCATTTTCGAGGCGCTTGCGCCTTTTCCTTCTCCCCTTGTGGGCTAGTGTGCGCACACATTTGCTTCGGGTTCATATTTGGGAGGCC
>NZ_JAVIJB010000087.1:0-5308 GCF_033977165.1 Mesorhizobium captivum | reverse complement strand
GCGAGGTGAGACTCTCGGCCGGCGCCGGCTTCGTCGTCATCATCTGCGGCGAGATCATGACCATGCCCGGCCTGCCCAAGGCGCCGTCCTCGGAAAAGATCTTCCTCAACGAGGCAGGCCAGATCGAAGGCCTGTTCTAAGGCGTGTTGAGGTCCAGGTCAGGCCGCGCCGAAAATGCCGGATTTCGAGAACCGGCCTACGCCGGCCGTAGCCTTCATAGGACGGAGACATTTATGAGGACTTCGGCCGGCGAAGGCCGGAGCGGGGCGTACCCAAAGTACGTGAGCACCGGACTATGCCGGCCGTAGCCCTGACTGCTACGCAACTCTCATTTAACGAGTGCTTCGGCCGGCGAAGGCCGGAAGCGCAGGAAATCGGCGTTTGCTGGCCGGCATCACCTGAAGATCGATACGCCTTAGGGAAATCCGTACTCCCCAAGGCGCAAGATCACGGAGCGCCCCTCAAGTCTTGGCACGATGTGCCAAGACTTTTTTGGCCGTTGCCAGGATGTCGCTAAAGCGTTCATATCTCATTGCTTTGACGCAACTCCAGACTGAAACCGCTACGCATTTTTCCTGGAATTGCTCCAAGTCAAATCAGCACGGTAGCAGTACAACGCCGCTGCGCGATCAACACGCAACGGCGAACAGCCTCGTCGAAATGCGTTGTCTCAGCCGAGGTGCAATCGGCCTCGCAGGACTATGCGGCGTGAGCTAACGATGCCTGAACCCCATACTCAACGGCGGCATCCTGGATCGTATGCCAAAGGCTGTCGGCGAAACTGGTGAAAACGAGGATGTGGAAGACGGCGTGCCCGTCCGCGCCATCAACCTCGCGCCAGATATTCGTCGCCGTGTGGTCGATCGAGGTTGTCGCCGCAGCGCCCGAAGGAAACGCCCGGTCATCCAGATCCAGCGAGCAAAACTTCGCCAGCGCCTGACGGACGCGCGGTCCGCCAATCCGGATCAGGCAGCGCCCATCCGACTGATCGGAGAGCGATGCGACGCCGGCAAAGGCATCCGACAGTTTGGAAAAGTGATTCTCCTCCGAACGTGCAGAAAAGGCGATGAACTGGTCTGGGCCTGACCAGATCAGCGTAGCATACCGACCCGCCGCCGTGCCCGGAGTGCTCGGCGGCTCGACGCCAAACACCTTCTTGGCTGCCTTAACTGTCTCGACCACTTTGCCGCGCCGAGCCATGACCTGAACAATGCTGATGTCGCGCACCTCTTCCAGCATCACGCCGACTTGCGTACCGGTCACGCCATGGTGACCTGGGACGAGCGCGCGCTCCAGCGGCGATTGGGTGTTCCACGAAAAATCAGCCACGCTGGCGCACTCCTTCGGGATCGTAGAAGATGGGGCTGCAGATCTCGGCCTCGTAGTCCTCGCTCCGCAGCGGGTCATGGATGCCGACGATCTCGCCGGTTCGCTCGCGTCCGCGTTCGACAAGACCAAGGCCGATCCATTGGTCGAGCACCGGCGAGAAGCAGACCGATGTAACGTAGCCCTGGTCTGTTTGCGGACCTGGAATCGCTCCTTTGGGTATGACGTGGGCGCCGGAACGCAAGCGGCGTGCCCGGTCGACTGGCTTTATCCCGACGACAACTTGGCGGCTCGGGGCCGTCAATGCCTCGCGCCCAGCCATGACGCGACCTATGAAGTCCTTCTTCTTGGACATCATCTTGCCGAGACCGAGATCATCGGCCGTGGTTGTGCCATTGAGTTCGGGTCCTGCGACATGCCCCTTCTCGATGCGCATGACGCCGAGCGCTTCGGTGCCGTAGGGCGTAACCCCGTAGGGCTTGCCAGCGATCATCAGGTTCTCGGCCATCGCCGCGCCGTAGCGGGCCGGAACCGAAATCTCGAAGGCCATTTCGCCGGAGAACGAGATGCGGAATAGGCGAGCGGTCACGCCTCCGCGCAGCTTGACTTCGCGGACGCCCATGAACGGGAAGCCCTCGTTCGTCAGATCTTCCGACGGATCGACCAGGGCCTGCAGCAGTTTGCGCGTGTTCGGCCCGGCGATCGAGAACTGCGCCCACTGGTCGGTGGCGCTGGTCAGCTGCACATCGAGTTCCGGGAACAGCACCTGCCGACAGAATTCGAGATGCTGCATTACCGGACCGGCCTTGGCCGTAGTCGTCGTCAGGAAATAATGGTCTTCGGCTAGGCGCGAGGTCGTGCCGTCGTCCATGACGATGCCGTCTTCGCGCAGCATCAGGCCGTAGCGCGCCTTGCCCACTGCGAGCGAGGAGAAGGCGTTGATATAGACCCGATCGAGGAAAGTGCCGGCGTCCGCGCCGCGCACGTCGACCTTGCCAAGCGTGGAGACGTCGCAGAAGCCGACACCGTTGCGCACGGCCAGCACTTCGCGGGTGACCGATTCCAACCAGTCTTTCTCGCCGGCGCGCGGATACCATTGCGCGCGCTTCCAGAGGCCTGTGTCGACAAACACTGTACCCTGTTTGGCGGCCCAATGATGCGATGGCGTCAGCCGGGTGGCATGGAAATTCTCGTCGCGGTAGTGACCGGCGAAAGCACCAATGGCGACGGGCGCGTATGGCGGACGGTAGATCGTCGTGCCGGTCTCAGGAATGGTGCGGCCGCTTGCTTCCGCCATGATCGCGAGGCCGTTGATGTTGGACGTCTTGCCCTGGTCGGTCGCCATGCCGAGCGTGGTGTAACGCTTCAGATGCTCGACGCTCTCGAAGCCTTCCCGCTGCGCCAAGGTCACATCGGATGCGGTGACGTCGTGCTGGAAATCGACGAACGCCTTGCCCTTGCCTTTGACATGCCAGAGCGGCGTTATGGAATAGGCCTCATCGTCGGCTTTCGATGCCTCTCCCGGCTTCCCGGCAGCGCCGCATTCGGCCGCCGCCCTGGCACCCGCGCTGTGCCCATCGCGGAGGCAGGCGCCGAGCGAGAGCTCACCATTGGCAGCACCGGCCGTGGCCATCCCCTTCGGCGCGTTGCCCGGCACGAAGGCCGCAATATCCTCGCGCCAGATCGGCTTGCCGCGATGGAAGCAAGACAGACCGACATTCGGGTTCCACCCTCCCGAAACAGCAAGGCAGTCCGTATCTATACGCTGCGTTAGGCCGTTCTTGTCGTTGGTCACGAGGATGCTGCGCACACCGTCAACGCCGCCCTTGACGTCGGAGACGACCCCGGCGAGCACGCGCAGATCGTAAGTATCGACAAGCCTCTGGTATTGCACCGGCACCTCATGCCGAGGGTCGATTACCGCCACGACGTGGGCACCTGCCCGCTCGATGGTCTCGACCGTGCGCCAGCCATCGTCATTGTTGGTAAACAACGCCACACGCTTACCTGGCAGAGCCGCAAAACGATTGACATAGGTGCGGACGGCGGATGCCATCATCACGCCTGGCCGATCGTTGCCAGAAAAAACGATCGGCCGCTCAATCGCGCCGGCGGTCACCACCGAGCGCTTGGCAACGATGCGCCAAATCCGCTGCCGCACCTGATGACGATCCGGCATAGCGACGTTGTCGCTGACGCGCTCGAGCGCTGCGTAAGTGCCACCATCATAGACGCCGAAAAGGGCAGTCCTGGTCATGATACGCACATTGGGCAAAGAAACGAGTTCGCGAGTCGCGCGACGCAGCCATTCCCTGGCGTCCAGGCCATCGATCTCGCCGCCGTCACTGAGCAGACGGCCACCGATCAGGGAGTCTTCTTCAACGAGAATGACGCGCGACCCGGCCCGGCCGGCGGCAAGCGCCGCCGACAGGCCGGCGGGACCGGCACCGACCACGAGCGCATCGCAGTGAGCCCATGCCTTGTCGTAGTGGTCTGGGTCCGGTAATTCGGCGCTGTTGCCGAGGCCTGCAGCGCGGCGGATCATCGGCTCGTAGATCGCTTCCCAGAACCTCGCCGGCCACATGAAGGTCTTGTAGTAGAAGCCCGCGACGAAGATCGGGGCGAACAACTGGTTGATCGACATCAAGTCGCGACGCAGCGACGGCCAGCGGTTCTGGCTGTTTGCGATCAGTCCGTCATAGAGTTCCTGCGTGGTCGCCCGCGTGTTCGGCTCGCGTCGGGCGCCGGTGCGCATCTCGACGAGCGCGCTCGGCTCCTCCGAGCCGGCGGTGACGATGCCGCGCGGGCGGTGATACTTGAACGACCGCCCCACGAGCTTGACGCCGTTGGCGACGAGCGCGGAAGCCAGCGTGTCCCCGGCAAACCCGGTCATGGTCTTGCCGTCGAATGAAAACTGGAGCGGCGACCGGCGGTCGATGATGCCGTCACTGGGCAGCCGGTGTGACTGGCTAGCGGGCTTAGCCCCTTTGCGAACGTTAGCCTCGATCGGCGCAGTCCTGGCGAGCGGCTCGGATTGCGAATAGCCAGACATGGTCATTCTCCTGCCCTCACCGCTGAGGCAGCGCCCGCACCCGGAGCCGCCGTCACGGAAATGAATTCATGGGTAACCGTGTTGCGCTCGGCCACCAGCCAGGAGCGACAGCCGCCGCCGTGGTACCAATATTCGCGCATCACACCCGCTACATTGTCGCGCAGGTAGACGTAGTCGTAGAAGGCATCCTCGATACGCTCGGGACTCTCCCCGCCATCGACTGCGAAGTTGGGCCGTTTGGGCGCGGCATCGCCAAGATAGGTGAACTCGCCGTTTTCGCGTTCGCCGCAGAAGGGACATGCAATACGCATTCCGCCAGTCTCGCTTTTCAGTGAAGGTTCGGCTGGGCACCTTGGCCCTTTTCATCGATCATCGCGCCGCGGCGGAATCGGTCGAGCCGGAACAGCGCGGCCTCCGGATGCGCCTCGTCGCGCGCCAGGAGATGGGCGAAGACGAGACCCGATGCCGGCGTCGCCTTGAAGCCGCCATAGCACCAGCCGGCGTTGAGGTAGAGGCCGTCGACCGGCGACTTATCGATGATCGGCGAGCCGTCCATCGACATGTCCATGATGCCGCCCCACTGCCGCAGCATGCGCACGCGGCCGATCATCGGCATGATGGCCATGCCGCCCTCGCAGACATCCTCCATCACCGGCATGTTGCCGCGCTGGGCGTAGGAGTTGTAGCCGTCGAGATCGCCACCGAAGACCAGGCCGCCCTTGTCGGACTGGCTGACATAGAAGTGGCCGGCGCCGAAAGTGATGACGCCCGGAATCAACGGCTTGATCGCTTCGGAAACGAAGGCCTGCAGCACGTGGCTTTCGATCGGCAGGCGCAGTCCGGCCATCGCCGCGACGCGCGACGAAGAACCAGCCACCGCCATGCCGACCTTGCCGGCGCCGATCCGGCCGCGCGAGGTCTCGACGCCGG
>NZ_JAVIJB010000086.1:0-5452 GCF_033977165.1 Mesorhizobium captivum | reverse complement strand
GGAGGTCCTTCGCCGCGCCGATCGCCCGGATGTCGGGCTCTCCGATTTTACTGCTCAAGGCTTGGCGATCCTGGTGAACGGCTTCGGCAAGTGGACGCAAGAGCCGGTGTGCTATCAGGCTCTGGTGGAGATCGCCCGCGGTCTCGGCCCCAAGGGCCGTCGCTTCGGCGCTTTCATCACGCCTGCGCTGGGCAACATCGCCAACAGTCTGGCGCGCGGTATCCTGCAGGGCGAGGAAGCCGGGGAGGTGGCCGAACCGGCTTTGCTGAAGGAGCGGCTGCAGCAGCTGGCGCATTATCTCCACTATGCCGATGACCGGCTGCAGCAGGCCGATGTCCTGGCCATCGCCAACATCTTCAAGGCCCTGAGCAAGGCGCAGTTGTCCGACGATCTGGGTGTGCTGGCAAAGCCGGGGCTGGAGCGGCTGGAGGCGCTGCGCGCCACGCCCGCCTTCGAGCGCGACAACAACCTGGAGACCATGGGCAATCTGTGCGCCGCCCTGCTGCCGCTGGCGCGCAGCCCGCAGCCGGCGTTGCGCTGGTACCGCAGGCCGGCGCTGAACCTGCTCAACGCCATCCAGCCGGTGGTGGAGCGCAAGATCGAGGCGCATCTCGAGGCAGGCCAGGCCGAGCGCGACAGCGGCGCCAATGCAAGCCGCTGCCCGGCGCTGTCGGTCTATCAGGTGCTCAAGACCCGCGCGGTGCTGGAGAAGCTCTACCGGCGGCCCTATGTCGAGGGCGACAAGCTCGCCTTGCGGCGCCGCCAGGAAGAGCTGCATGCCAAGACCAGCCAGATCCTGGACAGCGCCCGCGCCCTCATCGAGGCCGACCTTTCCAACATGAGCTGGAACCTGATCGCCGAGATCGAGGCGGAGGGGCCGCTTGACGCGCTCGACACCTTCATGGCCCAGAACGCGCCGAGCGTCCAGGCCCAGCATGCCGCCGCCGTCTTCGATGTCCATGGCGTGCTTGAGGCCATGGACCACGAGCCGCGGCCGCCGCAAGGCGATGCCGGACTGATGCGGCTGCCGGTGGTCGACATGCAGGGGCGGCCGCTGGCCGGCGAAGCGGAGCTGCGCTATTCCATCTTCCACCGCCTGACCTCGGGGGCTGTCAAGGTGGTTGCGGTGCAGCTGCCGGGCAAGCCGAGCGCCTTCATGCTGGCGCGCACGCTCAGCGTCGAGGGCGTGCCCTACCGCATGGACCTGTTCGGCGGCAGCAAGCTGAAGGCGCCGCAAAAGTCCCTGGCCCAGCTTGCCGCCCGCCTGCCCGGCGCGACCGACGAGGCCACCGGCGGCAAGCTTTTGGCGATCCCCTATGCCGACACGGCGCCGGGGACGGCCTTCGAGCAGCTGGCGCGGGCCTGGGCGCCGTTCAAGGAAGCCTATTACTACACCCAGCGCCGCGGCTTTGCCGCGCCGCCGGACATCCCCGGGCTTGGCCCGCACGACTATGCGCTGGAAGGCGCCTTCAGGCTGTCGCTCCTGCCCGACCGGCCGGCAGGGGCAGCGCATCCCTTCAGGCTCGCCGGGCCGGACGGCCCGATCGCCTTGCGGCCGCATGACGGCTGCGGCTTCATCAGGGCCTCGCTGGCCGAGCGCATGCCGGCCATCGCCCGGACCGTCCGCCCGGACGGCGCCGCGCCGGTGCGTGTCTTTGGCCAGGGCAAGCGAACCTCGGTGCCGGCCTCGGCCCTGCAGCATTATCCGCGCAACGCGGCGGTCGCCGAGGAGACGCGCGAGAAGGCCGAGGCCTGGCTCGGCAGCCGTGAGCAGCCGAGGCTGACGGCCGAGGAGCTGTTTCGGACCGTCACCTCTGGCCACATCGACGGCCCGGGCGCCGTCGCCGTGCCGTCCGGCGACGGACGCCTTTATGTGCCGACGCTCAAGAGCGAGACCTTGACCGCCGATGGCGGCGTGCTTGTCGGGCGCTCGCCCTACGACAAGCCGAACCTGCGCCCGTTCGCCGCCGGCCAGGTCAGGTCGGCGCGCGACGGCGACGCGACCGCGGCGTTCCTGGACCGGTGCGTGGCCTTCCAGTACAGCTTCAACGTCGCGCACAAGTCGGGGGAAAGGCTTGCCGCCGACGATCCGACCTTGTTTGCCAAGGGCATCCTGATCGTGGTGCCCGACCGGATGTGGCCGGCCGCCTTCGCCGAGCGTTCGGTGGTGATGTCGGCCGAGGACGTCAAGTGCCATTCGCACTGGCTCGAGGGCAAGGACCGGGTCAAGGCCGACACCGGGCTCGACTGCGTCGGCATCCTGCAGGCGACGGAGGTGTTCGCGCCCGGCTCGCTGGTTGCGGTGCCGAGCGCCGAACAAAAGAAGCTCGACGGCGATTTCGACGGCGACACCGTTGTCATCGTCGGCGACCGGCCCAGGCTCTACGAGCATGTGCGCCAGTTCGACCAGAAGGAGCAGGCGCGCGGCCTGGCCTCGCTGAAGCCGCCGAAGTCGCACACGCCGGCCATCGAGAACGGCGACTACCAGTTCAGCCGCTCCCGGCAGATACTGTCGGCCACCCAGCAGGTGCTGGAGAGCTACAGCTGCCTGCAGCGCAACGTCCTGGCGCAGCCGCTTGAAGCGCAACGCTGGTTTGCCGAGCGTGCCGTCTTCGGCACTTACGAGGGCATTCACCATGAGCTCAGGGCCGACATCCGCGTCCAGCTGCAGGCAGAGCGGCCGGACGGCCAGGCCATGCAGGGGCTCCTCGAGAGGGCCAGGCAGGACGGCGAGGCGGCCCGGCATCCGGTGGCCCGCGAACTGGCCACCTTGCTGGTCAGCGAGCTCGAGGCCTGGGCCGAGCAGGGCAATGGGGAGCAGCCCAACGGGGAGCAGCCCAAGGGCGAGCCGTTGGCGCGAGCCACGGCCTCGACCAGCGCAACTGCTGGCGTCAGCGCCGCCGCCGGCGCGCTGTTTCCCGAGCTCGCCGAATCCTATCCGGCGGCCGCCGACGCCAGGGAGCGCGTCGAGCTCCTGCTCGACCACTGCCGGGCGCGCATCGATCCGCGGCCCGACGGCTACAACCCGCACGATCTGCACGAAAGCGCCATCAACCTGTTGAGCGTCGGCATCAAGGTCGGCACCGACGCCTACAAGTCCGACACCGGGGCGCGGCTGTTCATGAAGAAGAGCGCCGATCTGCAGCGGCTCCTGCAGCAGGTCCCGGGCCTGAAGCCGGCGCCCTATGTCAAGGCGCTGGCGGCAACGCTGCACCAGGGCCGCTTCGACGTCGACGCCAGCCTGGCGGATCTGAAGGACAATCCGACACTGGCGGCCTCGGTCATGGAGGCCTCGATCAAGCTTGCCGCCGCGAACGGCATCCTGCCCAGCCCCTTGGACGTCGCGGAAGCCGACGACCCCGCCGCCACGATCACGCTGAGCCGCGAGCAGGCCCTGGAGCACGCCAGGCGCGCAGCCCAGCGCGCCGCGGCGGAGGAAGGCGCCATCACCGCGACCGCGCAGGCGGTCGCCGCGCTTTTGCGGCAGGCCGGCATCGAGGTGACCATGCCGCATCTCGAGCAGCGCCTGCGCGGGCGCTCCTCGATGGCCGACGGGCTCACCGGCCAGAGCGTGAGCGCCGCGCCCGAGGCCCAGCTGCTCACCAATGCGGTGCGCCATGTCTTCGAGATCCCGGACGCGGCCCTGACGCGCGCCTTCAAGACGGCCGTGCTGGCCTTCGAGGAGCGCGGCTGCAGCGAGGTCGAGACAACCAACTGGTTCAGGATGCGCACGCCGAGCTTCCTCGCCATCCGCACCGTGTTCAGCACCCCGCAGGGCTATCGCTTCGAGGCCGAGTTCCATACGCCGGCCAGCTACCGGGCCAAGCTCGCCAACCACGACCTCTACAAGCAGATCGGCTGGCTGCGGCGGCATCCCGGGCCGGACGCCGAGCAAAAGGCCGACGAGCTCGTGCAGAGCGTGCGGGACAGATGCCTCGAGGTCGCCATTCCCCCCGACGCCTCCAGCATCCCCCACTGGGGCTCGGCGGGCCACAGCCGGTCGCGGACGGCTGGGACCTCCAGGTTGGCCACCGCCGACCGGGCAAGCCAGCCCGCTGCCCCTCGCTCGCCGCAGGCCGGCGCGATCATAGCCGCCCTCGGCATGCGCCCGGTGGTGCTGGTCGGCATGCCGAGCAGCGGCAAGTCGACCATCGGCCGCGAGCTTGCCGGCAAGCTGGGGGTGAAGTTTGTCGACACCGACAAGGAAATCGTGCGCGAGCACGGCAATCTGAGCGATCTGTTCGCGCGCCAGGGCGAGGCCCACTTCAGACAGCTGGAGGCCGAAGAGCTCGCCAAGCAGCTGGAGAAGGGGCCGATCGTCATCGCAACCGGCGGCGGCGGCTTCATCGAGCCCAACAATCGAGCCCTGATCGGCGAGAAGGCGGTGTCGGTCTGGCTCGACACCAACCCGCAAGTGATCCGCAGGCGCCTCAGGAACGACACCAGCCGGCCGCTGCTGCAAGGCCCCGACGGCGAGCAGAAGCTAAGCCGCATGTTCGACGAGCGCCGGCCGCTCTACCAACAGGCCGATATCACGGTGGTCCCGCCCTCCGCAAAGGACAAGGAGAACGCCGAGCCTTGCGTGAAGGCGCTCCACGCCTACCTGTGCGGCGGCGAGGACGCAGCCGCACAGACCCTTGCCAACGAGACCCCTGCTAACGAGACACATGCCAACGAGACACAGGCCAACGAGGCGCCTGCTCCTGAGACGCCTGCCGCTGCCGAGACGCCCGCCGCTGCCGGGACATCAGCCATCTCCGACGCTCCCGGCATCGCAGTCGACGTGCCACCTGGCGTTCGGCCGACCGAGCGCCAGGCAGCCGGGCTTCCCCCGGTAGCCGCTGCAGCGCATCGGCTGGCGCTTGGCGCCACCCAATGGCTCCTGGACGACCATATCACGGCCGATTACGCGCTGCTTGGCGAGGCCTTGCACGGGGCCAGTCCCGACATCGCCGCCCGGATCCGATTGGTCGAGCCTTCGGTGACCCATCTGTTGCGCATGACCGAAGACGAGGCCGAAGCGGCCGCCATCTTCCACGGCATCGCCGGCGGCGGGGGCAATTTGGCGGACGCCAGGACCGACTTCGTGTTCCTTCCCCTCAACAATGCCGCGCTTGGCGAGCAGGGCACCCACTGGTCGCTGCTGTTTGTCGATCTGCGCGGCTCCCAGCCGCTCGCCTCTCATTACGACTCCTCCGGCGGCCAAAACAGCGCGCTGGCACAAGAGCTCGCCGCAAAGCTGGGCGCCCGCTTGAAGCCGGTGCCGATGGCCCAGCAGGACAACACCTATGATTGCGGCGTCTTCGTCCTCGACGCCACCCGGGCGCTGACCGCACGCCTGGCTGAAGCCGAACCGCCCACCGGCCGGCCGCTCCACCTCGACACCCTCGTCGCCGACCGCCAGGCCTTGCTGGACCGCCTCAGGCCGCTTATCGGCTCCGGTCCATGAAGC
>NZ_JAVIJB010000085.1:0-5727 GCF_033977165.1 Mesorhizobium captivum | reverse complement strand
GCGTGACGAGAGGCAAAGTCGTGGTATTGTCGGAATCAGCCATGATCCGAGCTCCCTGAAGCTTGGTAATGGTCAGGCCGATCGGAGTGTTCCCGCACTCTGGTCGGTCGCTGCACGTACAATGCAAGTGCAATGCACGCGCTTTCCTTATGTACTTTTTTGACGCCGAGTTCAAGCCGCACAGCGAAAATGACAAAGAAGCCTTTCACGACGCGTTTGGATCCATCTGTGCTAGCCCTGGCTCAACAGCTCGCAACGACCGAACGTCGCTCGATCACCGCTGTCATTGAGCTTGCATTGATCGAATATGCAGAACGTCGCGGCATGAAGGCTCCGGACATCGAGGATGACCGATAGTTTTGGTCGGATTCGGCCATCGGCGCAGAATTCATCTTAGAAAAAGGGAGCCCAGGGTTGTGCCCCCAAAGCGCTCGCCGACTGTCGCAGGAGAGTTCATGGCACGCTTTGGACCTGTACGGTGCAATTGCCTCAAAGACGATGTACCGAATGTCAGGAACGCGCCACAAGCACGTCGGCCATAGAGATCGGCCTTGCCGCTGCCGGATAGCGGACATCGTCTGCGACAACACTGGAAGGTCATGGTTGCGCCTAAGTGCCGGCATCGCGTGCAAGCAGACATTCGGCTGAAGTTCGAAAGCAGGCGCCGGCGAACGGAACTCCTTGTCGCCGAGTGTGCCATCGCTACATGCATTCCGGTCCGCAGAGGGGCGTCCCCGCTCCTGGTGAAGCCGCTCTGAAGCCACGCCAACGATCGCCCGGCGACGCGCGCCGGCTGGCCAGAATGGATAGCCGCCGGGGTAACGTCCGGCCTGCGGATCAGCGTCTCTGGGCGGAAATGAGCACGCGAGTTCCCGGAAGGGCATAAAGGCGCGGAGTCGAGAAACTGGCGACGGCCTCGCAGGTCAAATTCCTCTGCACTCGCGGACCATATTCTTTCGGAGGTTGGCACCGGCGGCACGTTGATGGGGCGATCGGAGATAGGTGCCTAGGCCACCAAATACGGCGCAGGCAAATGCCTGATTCGGGCAAGCTGGACCTGCGATACATTTGGCAGCGCGCAGACCAAAGCAATTTCCCTGCTGACACCCATATCCGCCGGACGAGGGCTACTCCCCCGATTTAGCCTCATCGCGGCCTTGATCGCATTGGCGATCATGGTCGGGGCAACCCCGCTCGGCAAAGCGTTGAACTCCAAGTTCTCGCTCATAGCCGACTGCATCGCGGACCCGAAAGCGTCTGGATGTCCGCAATAAGTTCTGCCCACGTGTTACGGCACGGGACTTTTGAGGTCGCCTTCGGGCGACTTCCTTTTTGATCGACGGCGAAATGGAACACAGGTGGAAACTCGAACGCACCAAGAATGAAACCTAAGCTTCGCTTGCCGTCATTCCTCCCTGAATGCGCGATCGATCTGGTCTGCTAACGGCTTCACCAAATATGATAACATCGCGCGGTTGCCCGTGGAAAAGAACACCTCGACTGGCATGCCGGGTGCGAGGGTCAGACGCTTCAGCTTTTTGAGCTCGGTGCGCGGGATGCCAATGCGAACGGTGTAGAAGCCTGCGCCACTGCGTTCATCCAGGCTGAGGTCCGCGGAGATCTCGCTGACACAGCCAATCAGCTCCGGCGTCACGCGCTGATTGAATGCCGAAAACTTCAGCCCCGCTTCCTGGCCAAGCTTCAGTTGATCGATGTCTTGGGGGGCGACGCGTGCCTCGACCGTGAGGTCATCTGCCACCGGCACGATGAGCATGACCACTTCGCCCGGGGTGATAACGCCGCCCAGGGTGTGGACGGCAAGCTGATGCACCACGCCGTCCTGCGGACTGCGCAAATCGATACGCTTCAGCTGGTCCTCGGCCGACACCTTACGCTCGACGAATTCGGATATCTTGCTCTGGACGTCGCGAAGTTCGGTCGCCACCTCCTTGCGCAGATCCTGATCGACCTGGATGACCTGCAGCCGCGTTTCGGCAATGCGACCTTTGGCCTGCGCAATCGACGCCGTGAGCTGACCGTGCTCGCCCTTGAGCCGGACCGCATCGCGCTCGAGCGCGGTCAAACGATCGATCGACACGAGCTTTTGCTGCCAGAGTTTGCGGATGCTCTCGAGCTCGGTGCCGATCAGGTCGATTTCCTGGCTTTTGGCAACCCGCTGCTCGGTCAAGCCCGAGCTTTCCTCGGAGAGCTGGGCGATGCGCTCCTCCAGTTGCGCCTTCTGGCCGGCCCGCGCCTGTTGGCGAAACTCGAACAATGACTGCTCGCCGGCAATCGCACGCACTATGGCCGGATCGTCCTGCCGGAGCATCAATGACGCGGGAAACGAAATCGCCTCCAGACCATCACGTTCGGCTTCCAGGCGCGCCAAGCGGGCCTCGAACTCGTCGAGGCCCTTGGTGACGATCGACAGATTGGCGCGCGTGACGGTTTCGTCGAGACGCACCAGAATGTCGCCGGATTTCACGGCGTCGCCTTCACGAACGAGGATCTGGCCGACAACGCCGCCGGTCGGATGCTGTACTTTCTTGACGCTGGAGTCGACAACCAACCTGCCGGAAGCGATCACTGCACCGGAAAGCTCGGTCACAGCCGCCAGCCCGCCGCCACCGCCGATGAGAAGGAGGCAAGCGGCGACGCCGCCAATCAGATAACGGCGAATGGTCTTTTCGATTGTAGAAACCTGCGCGACCATCAGGACGCATTCTCCTCGGCTGCGGCCACGACCTTCAGGGGAGCACCGGCCGGTCGGGCGACCTTGTTCAGGACCTCGTTCTTTGGCCCGAACGCCTGGACGCGCCCGTTCGCCATGACCAGGACCTGGTCGAGGCTGGCCAGCGCGCTCGGCCGATGCGCCACGACGACAGCAATGCCGCCGCGCGCCCGCACGCTCTGGATGGCTTCCGTGAGTGCGGCTTCGCCTTCGGCATCGAGATTGGAATTCGGTTCGTCGAGGATGACAAGGAACGGATCGCCGTATAGAGCCCGGGCGAGCGCCACTCGCTGCCGCTGGCCGGCCGAAAGCGCTGAGCCAGCTTCGCCGATCCTGGTCTCGTAGCCCTCCGGCAGATGGACGACCAGATCATGCACCCCAGCAGAGCGTGCCGCCGCAAGTATCTTCTCCGACGGCGCCTGCGGCTCGAAGCGCGCTATGTTTTCGGCGATCGTGCCGTCGAACAACTGCACGTCCTGCGGCAAGTAGCCGATCTGCCTGCCGAGTTCTTCCGGCGACCATTGATCGAGCGTCGCCCCATCCAGCCTCACCGTGCCGCGCGCAGGCTGCCATATTCCGGCGATTGCTCGCACGAGCGAGGATTTGCCGGAGGCACTTGGTCCGATGACGCCTAGCCCGGCACCCTTCTCCAGCGCGAAATTTGCATCCTGGACGACAACCCGGCTCTCGCCCGGTGGCGTGACGCTAATGCCTTCGACGGCCAAAGTAGATGCAGGTGTCGGCAATGAGACGCTCGTCGCAGTTTCGGGCAGGAGGGTCAGAAGCTGAGAAAGGCGGGCCCAAGCCTGGCGGGCGCTGACAAAGCTCTTCCAATGCGCGATCGCGAGCTCGATCGGCGCCAGCGCCCTTCCCATCATGATCGAGGCAGCGATCATGATCCCGCCCGTCGCCTCCTGGTGGATGACGAGATAGGCTCCGATTGCCAGGATGCCGGACTGGAGCATCATGCGCAGGATCTTCGAGATCGTTCCTAGCATGCCCGCCAGATCGCTGGCCCTGGCATTGGTGCCGAGATACTCGGCATTGACGCCTGACCAGCGCTCGGCAATGCGCGAACCGAAGCCCATCGCCTGCAGAACCTCGACATTGCGCCGCGTTGCTTCGGCAAGCGTATTGCGGGCGGCCGCCTGACTATTGGCCTTCCTGGCCGGCTCTCGGGTCCGCGCCTCTGCAAGCAGAGTCAGGCCGAAGAGAACGACCGCCCCGGCCAGTGCCGTCATGCCGATCCAGAAATGGAAGAGAAAGCAGATACCGAGGTAGAGCGGCATCCACGGCAGGTCGAAAAGCGCCGTCGGCCCGACGCTCGACAGAAATGACCTGACCTGGTCGAGATCGCGCAACGACTGCAAGCCGTCGCCCGCGAGCTTGGTGCGCAAAGGCAGGCGCATCAGTGCGGCATAGACCTTGCCGCTCATGCGCTGATCGAGCGCCATGCCAATGCGCACCAGAAGCCTCGACCGGATCAGCTCAAGAACGCCCTGGAAGATGAACAGCATCGCGGCAAAGATGGCCAGCCCGACCAGGGTCGGCACGCTGCGGCCAGGTATGACGCGGTCATAGACCTGCAGCATGAAGAACGAGCCGGTCAGCGCGAGCACGTTGACCACGCCACTCATCAATGCCACGCCCGAGAAAGCGCGTTTGAACGACGCCAAAGCCGCCGCAAGCGTTGCTCGCGGCGGCTCGGCGGAGTTGAGCTGCGTCGTCACAGTCACCTGGCTTCCGGTTCAAAACTCAAGCGGCAACGAACTGGAAGTCGTCCTGGTGGAGGTTCGCCAGCGCGACGTTCTTCAAGGTCACAACGTTATTGGCGTCATGGGTGATGACGGTGTCGGCGCCGACCTGGGTTGCGGCTGCCAGCACCGCGGCGAAGTCGGCAAAGACATCGTTGTCGAACTGGATGAAATCGTCCGATCCTGCCCCTGCGGCGAAATCCGTGATGTTGTCCAGGCCAAAACCAGCTTTGAATATGAACGCGTCGTTGCCGGAGCCGCCTGTCAGCGCATCGTTGCCACCCCCTCCAATTAGGACGTCATTGCCAGCCGCTCCCTGCAGCGTGTCGTTCCCACCCAAGCCCGCGAGGGTTTCGCCGCTTGCGGTTCCGACAAGTGTGTCGTTGCCGCTTGTCCCACGTATCCAGGCGTTGGCATTGATGTCGGCGAGGTTCCACTCGGTTCCGTCACCGAACTTGATCTTTTCGACCCCCCAGTTCGCCGTTGTCGAGTAGAATTGACTTTGGACTGTAACGATCTCGCCGGTGGCAATGATCTTAATCTTGAGATCCTGCCCGCTCCGAGAAAATTCCACATCCGCAGCGTTCAGATTCGACAACTGCAGCGTATCGACGTCGGTTGTCGAACCCGAATTGTCATTGATCGTGTCGTTGCCGTCGGCAAGCGTGTAGCTGTAGATGTCGCTGCCGGCCAGGCCGACCAGCACATCGTTGCCCAGGCCCGCGCGGATATCATCCGCACCCGTCCCTCCAGTGATTGTTTCATTGCCCGAAGTCCCTGCCACATAGCTTATGTGGGCATTCATGTAGGCCCGACTCCAAGTCGTTCCGTCGGCAAAGACGATCTTGTCGACGCCTTGGCCGTTCGAATCACTGAGACTGTTCTTGAGAAGCACCGAACCGCCGTCACCAGCGCCTGGCGTGCTCTCGGCGATCACCACTGTTACATCGTTGCCATTACGAACCAGGCTCACGGCCGAGGGGTTGATGTCGGTAAACAGCAGCCTGTCATTGTACCCATTGAAGCCGGCTTCGTTGATGATGTCGTTGCCGTCGCCGCGGGCGTAAACATAGGTGTCGTCGCCGCCAACACCGCTCAACGTATCGTCGCCTGCCTTTCCGCGAATCGTGTCGGCAACATTAAACCCGGAGATGGTGTCGTTGCCGGCGCTTGCCGCCTGATCGAGCAGCTTGACCCTGATGTCGGCTCTTGTCCAGGTAGTCCCGTCGGCGAAGACGACCT
>NZ_JAVIJB010000084.1:0-5826 GCF_033977165.1 Mesorhizobium captivum | reverse complement strand
GGAGGAATACGAACAGAAGCATTCAGGTGGACGACAGATGGAAAAGGCGGCATAGCTTAACGTGGGATGATGTCCGCGATTTTCCTTGTCTCAGCCTGGGGGTGCACTCCATCACTGTCCGGGATTTAGCGAAAAGGGTGTCCGGGATTTACCGAAACACGCATTGTGGATGCTCACCGCGTCGGTCGCTCGAGGCGTAATAGACCGCCGCCAGCGGCGCGGCACCGCCGAATGGCTGATCGTGGCGCGCATACGTCCAGATACGGCCTCTTGTGCATTTGCTCTTTGCCAGGACGCGGATCGTCGTGTCGTCACCAGGAAGGCGCTCGGCCGCGAACACATGAGCCTCGATGAGCTTGAAGATCGGCATGAGGGCAAAGGTTCCATAACCAACCTGATCGGCCAGTGTCGAGATCGGCATGTCGATGCCCTCGCACCTGAAGCGCATGCTCTGCCGGTTGAGCGGGATGTACATGCCGAACTTGTCGAAGAGGATGGTCGCCAGCAGCTGTGGGCCGATGAAGCCGCGCGGCGTGACATGGAATGGCGCCGGCGGCTGGGTGATCGCCTCGCAGTCCCGGCACGTAAATTTCTCCCGGACCGTTTCGATGACCTTGAGCGACGCGGGATCTCCTCCAGCGTTCCGGTCACGTCCTCACCCAACTTGGACAGCCGGGATCCGCCGCAGCAGGCGCAGGCGTCGGAGCATCGATGACGACGCGCTCGCGCTCGATATTCTCTGGGCAAGGTTTACGCACGGGCCGCTTGCGTGTGAAGGAACGCACGCTCTGGGTCTTCGCCGCCGCGGCGGCTGCGGCAAGCTCATCCTCGCTCGCCAACGTCGCGAGTTCTTCGAGTTCAATTCCAACTGCTCGATCAGCCGTGCCGTGCGCTCGGAGTGCTGCCCGTACAGTTCGCGTTTCAGCCTCTCAATGCGCAGCTCGAGATGCGCAATCAGCGCTCGTTGTCGGACAGCATGGCCTGCGCGTTGGCGGCTTCAGCCTGCCAGTTGGCAGCATCCGCGACAGCCACATCGCGTTCAGCCTGCAGCGCCTCACGCTCGGCCAGCAGCGCCACATAGGCGCTGGCAAGATCCGAGGGAAGATCAACCGGCTTCGAAGTCATGCGTCGATTGAATCACATTTCATTGTATTTTCAATTATAAAATGCTACCAAACCCGACTTTGGCGCCATGTTTCCCAGGATTTCGCCAGTCTATCCCAGACAGGATGTAACTCAGCTGTGCAGGAGATACTGTCACTACTCCGCCATCAACTGTCGGCCAGATGAATCGCCCGCGCTCGAGCCTTTTTGTGAACAGGCATGCTCCTTGGCCATCATGCCAGATGACCTTCAATAAATTTCCGCGTTTCCCCCTGAAGCAAAACAGGTTGCCCCCAAGGGGATTATGTTTGAGGACCTCCTGCACCCATAGTGCCAGCGATGGAAAGCCACATCTCATATCGGTGTAGCCTGTCGCCAACCACACACGCACGCCTTCTGTCGGGATCATCGCAGCATTTCCAGGCCCTGCAAGATCCGCATCAGGACACTTACGTCGACAGTGCGGTCAACAATCACACGCCGGCCGTTTGCACCGACGATTTCTATCCGGCCACTGCAAGACACCGCTTGGCTGGTAGCCGGCACTTCGGAGTGCGGTCGCGCAGGAGCCGGCTCTTCCGCCTCCACATCGTGCACGCTGTGACCGACCACACCCATGTCAATTAAGGCGATTGGTGGGGTCTCGGATCGGCCAGCCAATCTCCGTTCCTTGGCTTGCTTCATCCAGATGTGCAAGTTGTTCGCGTTCATGTCGTGACGCCGCGCGACAACCGCCATCGGATCACCGGACTCCTGCACCTCACCCACGATCGCCAGCTTCTGCTCGGCCGTCCATGAGCGGCGCGTTCGCCGTCGGCCCGCATCCGTCGGTAGCGCAAGAGCCGCGGGCGTGCTCGCTTCCCACCCTCGACGGCGGCTCCATGGCCAGATACTTCATTGCCAAGTGCCCCCTTAATCTAAGCGGACACTACCGCCACAAGGTACGCGTCAGTAGGCGGCCTTCAGGTATGCGTACGAAGAAATCAAGGATGGGCCTGTTCGTGCGCACGATCGGCATCGCGCGGGCCAGGATCAAGACCGGCATGGCCAACCTGCCTACAATCTCACCCGCTTCGTATGGCACCAGGGGCGAACTGCGCCCGCAGGACGGCGAAGACCGCTGACGCAACGCCGAAGTCAATCGGCCATTCACCTAGGCAAGGGGCGAAAACCTTGTCGTAGAGTCAGATGGGGCCAGCCGCGCCCGTTTGTGCGCCTTGCCGTTCAAAGCCGCGGTAAATCGATCTGTCCAATTGCATCTTGGTCCGAGGTGACTGCTCACAGGGCGCGTGCAGGCTGCGGGCATGCGCTCGGATCACGGCTCGCCTTAGGACGCACAGCCCCCTTTTGCTCCTTCGTCTGATAAGCGAGCCCGTGCGGATCGCTTGTCGGAAATAATCAAACGCCGATGTTGCGTGCGATGCTATCGGCAGCCATGCGCTTACGCCACTCAATCGGCCCGGAACTGTGAACTGAGTTCCCTTCGATATCGACAGCCATGATCACAGGCATGTCCTGGACCTCGAATTCAAAAATTGCTTCCATCCCGAGGTCTTCAAAGGCGACGAGGCGCGCCGCTTTGATCGACTTTGATATCAGATATGCAGCGCCGCCCACTGCGATCAGATAGGGCGCCTTGTGTCTGACGATCGATTCAATGGCGGTTGGCCCCCTCTCCGCCTTGCCGACTATCGCGAAAAGCCCGGTGTGCGTGAGCAATCTTTCCGTAAACCCATCCATGCGGCTGGAGGTTGTTGGGCCAGCCGGCCCGACGACTTCACCCCTCACGGGGCGGACGGGTCCGACGTAGTAGATCACGCGGCCGCGAAGATCGACCGGAAGCGGCTCGCCGGCATCGATCAGGTCGACCAATCGCTTATGGGCAGCGTCACGGCCCGTCAGCATCTTCCCGGATACAAGAAGGGTCTCCCCGCAGCGCCACGACGCTGTCTCTTGCTTTGTGAGCGCATCAAGGTTGACCCTCCGGAGGGCTGCAGCGTGCAAATCCTCAAGACCGATCTGGGGCCATTCGGAAAGGTCGGGCGGCTGGAGCTCTACTGGTCCTTTACCGTCCAATGTGAATGTCAAGTGCCTATTGGCAGCGCATTGCGGGATGAGTGCCACGGGCTTAGACGCCGCATGGGTTGGATGGGTGGCAACCTTGACATCAACGACGGTTGTCAGACCTCCGAGGCCTTGGGCACCGATCCCAAGAGCGTTAATGCGTTCATAAAGCTGAAGGCGTAGCGCCTCTTCCGCGTTCGATGGCCCCCTCGCGACAAGATCCGACATGTCGATGGGTTCGTTCATGGCCTCCTTGGCGAGCAGCATCGCCTTTTCGGCACTACCACCGATGCCAACGGAGATCAGCCCGGGTGGGCACCATCCGCTGCCAAGCGTCGAAACGGTGTCGACCACCCAGTCAGCGACAGACGCGCTGGGGTTGAGTGTAGTGAAACGCGCCTTGTTTTCTGACCCGCCGCCTTTCGCAGCAACGGTGATCTCGATCTGGTTGCCTTGCACAAGCTCGACGTGGACGACTGCTGGCGTGTTGTCTCGGGTGTTCAACCGTTGGCCAAGGACATCAGACACGATCGATGGTCGAAGCGGATTGTCCGGGTCGAGATATGCCCGACGGACGCCTTCATTTACAAGGTCTGAGAAACTGGCCTCGGACTTGATCCTAACTCCCATCCCGACCTTGGCGAAAACCACCACGAGACCAGTGTCCTGGCAGATCGGCCGGCGCCCAAATGCGGCCATACGAGAGTTCAGCAGAATCTGGCCGATGGCGTTCTTTGCCGACGGACTCCGTTCGCGCACGTATGCCTGCGAAAGAGACCGGATATAATCTGGAGGATGGTAGTACGAGATAAACTGAAGGGCGTCGGCCACGCTCCTTGTGATGTCCTTGCCGGCGATAGTCCGCGATCTATTTCCCACCGGATCTCACCCAAATGAATCGAGGCCGTTAACCATTTTCAGGTTCTGGAAGCTCCGCACCCCCTGCTCGCCCCCTTCGTATCCATAGCCGCTCTGTTTGATGCCTCCGTACGGCGCATCTGCCGAAACCCCTTTCAGGTAATTCACACTGACAGCGCCCGCCGAAAGACCAGCGATCAGCGCCCGTTTCGCGGTGGCAGCCCCGGTGAAGAAGTAGGCAGCCAGACCATACTCAGTGGCGTTGGCTTCTTCGATCGCCTCCTCGATCGTGTCGAACGGCGCCACGGTGAGGATCGGTCCGAAGGGCTCATCATGAAGCACTTTCGCATCCTTTGGCACCCCTGTCAGGATGGTTGGCGGCCAGTAAAAACCGGGCTGGTCGAGGCGGGCGCCACCGATTTCGATGCGGGCGCCGCGATCGACCGCATCCTGGATCAGACGCTGCATGGCCTCAATTCGGCGCGCGTTCGCCATAGGTCCCATCTTGGTCGCAGGGTCGTCCGGTGGACCGATCTTGATCCTTCGGGCGACTTCCCTCATTCGGGATAGGAATTCCTCATAGAGAGTCCGCGCGACGAGAATCCTGCTCGGGGCGTTGCAGCTCTGGCCCGCGCACTCGAACTTGTATTCCGATATCGCGGGGACCGCCTGTGCGAGATCCGCATCCTCGCACACAACGACGGGGGAGTGTCCACCGAGTTCAAGGACGCAGCGCTGCAAATTATTCGCGGCGAGCGTGGCCAGTTGTTTTCCAACCGCTGTGGAGCCCGTGAAAGTCAAGACCTTCACGATTGGGGAACTCAGGAGGTGCCGCGAAATATGGACCGGTACACCGAAGACGAGATTGACAACGCCATCCGGGATACCCGCTTGGCGCAAGGCCTCGACGATATGGACGGCGGCGCTTGGCGTCTCTTCCGCCCCTTTAAGAATCACCGGGCAGCCTGCTGCCAACGCAGGGGCGAGCTTGCGGGTGATGAGAACGGCGGGATAGTTCCAAGGCGTAAACGCAGCAATGACACCGAGCGGTTCCGGAACGATCATCTTGTTCGGGCCCAACGGAATCGGGGCCGACAGCTCTTCGACGTGGGTGCCGTTCCACTCCAGAGTTTCGACAGCGCGCGCGTACTCACCTGTCGCTTCGGCAATCGTCTTACCCTGTTCGGCCGACAGGTCCCTGGCTGCGGCTCCAGCCTTCTCTGCCAAAATCCTGGCGGTTTCTACGAGGATCTCGCCACGATCTCTGGCAGGTCGCGAAGACCAAGCCTTGCGGCTGCGCTCTGCCGAAGCGAGGGCCTCATCCAGATCCGACACCGTCGCCGAGGCCACTGACGCAAATACCTTCTCCGTAGCCGGATTGATCACCGGCAATGTGGCCCTGCTCTCACCGGCCCGCCATTTGCCGTTGATGAAGAGCTCGTAGCTTCTGGCGTCGGACATCGCGTGCTCCACTTGTGTGAATTTTTGCCATACGAGCGCCGTTCGATACCGAAACCGCTGAACTCGCTTGAGCCAGTTTCACCGCGATGGTCGCGGCGGGTCAAATATTGAATGTCGCCCAAGATCATCTCGAATCCAGAACGATACCGCTCACGCTGTTGCGAACAGCGATAAGACCGAAAGAACTGGGGAGTTCCTAAACTCGGTCGGGAACCGTGGCTGACCAGTGCTTACGCTCGATCAAGGTCTGCGCGACCCGGGGAATCAGCTTGCGGACCGCAGCGACGGCCGGAGAGCGCTCATCTTTGGGGTTGACGGCAAGCACAACGGAACGGGTAA
>NZ_JAVIJB010000083.1:0-2500 GCF_033977165.1 Mesorhizobium captivum | reverse complement strand
GGGGTCCTCACCGGATTACCAAACCTAACCAAACTCCGAATACCTGGGAGTACTAGTCGGCAGACACACGGCGGGTGCTAACGTCCGTCGTGAAAAGGGAAACAACCCTGACCTACAGCTAAGGTCCCCAAGTTATGGCTAAGTGGGAAAGGATGTGAGGATCCCAAAACAACCAGGATGTTGGCTTAGAAGCAGCCATCATTTAAAGAAAGCGTAACAGCTCACTGGTCTAAATAAGGGTCTTTGCGCCGAAAATGTAACGGGGCTAAAGCCATACACCGAAGCTTAGGGTTCGTGAGCAATCACGAGCGGTAGCGGAGCGTTCTGTAAGCTGATGAAGCCGTACCCGTGAGGGGCGGTGGAGGTATCAGAAGTGCGAATGCTGACATGAGTAACGTAAGGGGAGTGAGAGACTCCCCCGCCGAAAGACCAAGGGTTCCTGCTTAAAGTTAATCTGAGCAGGGTTAGCCGGCCCCTAAGACGAGGCGGAAACGCGTAGTCGATGGGAACCACGTTAATATTCGTGGGCCTGGAGGTAGTGACGGATCACACAAGTTGTCCAATCTTATCGGATTGAAAGGGCAGCGGAGTGGTTCCAGGAAATAGCTCCTCCTTATAGACCGTACCCGAAACCGACACTGGTGGTCAGGTAGAGTATACCAAGGCGCTTGAGAGAACTATGCTGAAGGAACTCGGCAAATTGCACGCGTAACTTCGGAAGAAGCGTGACCCTTTTCTGCGCAAGCAGAGGAGGGTGGCACAGACCAGGGGGTAGCGACTGTTTATCAAAAACACAGGGCTCTGCGAAGCCGCAAGGCGACGTATAGGGTCTGACGCCTGCCCGGTGCTGGAAGGTTAAGAGGAGGGGTGCAAGCTCTGAATCGAAGCCCCAGTAAACGGCGGCCGTAACTATAACGGTCCTAAGGTAGCGAAATTCCTTGTCGGGTAAGTTCCGACCTGCACGAATGGCGTAACGACTTCCCCGCTGTCTCCAGCATAGACTCAGTGAAATTGAATTCCCCGTGAAGATGCGGGGTTCCTGCGGTTAGACGGAAAGACCCCGTGCACCTTTACTATAGCTTTACATTGGCATTCGTAGTGGCATGTGTAGGATAGGTGGTAGGCTTTGAAGCCTGGGCGCCAGCTCAGGTGGAGCCACCCTTGAAATACCACCCTTATTACTATGGATGTCTAACCGCGGCCCGTTATCCGGGTCCGGGACAATGTATGGTGGGTAGTTTGACTGGGGCGGTCGCCTCCTAAAGAGTAACGGAGGCGCGCGATGGTGGGCTCAGAACGGTCGGAAATCGTTCGCTGAGTGCAATGGCATAAGCCTGCCTGACTGCGAGACTGACAAGTCGAGCAGAGACGAAAGTCGGTCATAGTGATCCGGTGGTCCCGCGTGGAAGGGCCATCGCTCAACGGATAAAAGGTACGCCGGGGATAACAGGCTGATGACCCCCAAGAGTCCATATCGACGGGGTTGTTTGGCACCTCGATGTCGACTCATCGCATCCTGGGGCTGGAGCAGGTCCCAAGGGTATGGCTGTTCGCCATTTAAAGCGGTACGTGAGTTGGGTTCAGAACGTCGTGAGACAGTTCGGTCCCTATCTGCCGTGGGTGTAGGAATATTGAAAGGATCTGTCCCTAGTACGAGAGGACCGGGATGGACGGATCTCTGGTGGACCTGTTGTGGCGCCAGCCGCATTGCAGGGTAGCTATATCCGGACGGGATAACCGCTGAAGGCATCTAAGCGGGAAACCCACCTTGAAACGAGTATTCCCTGAGAACCGTGGAAGACGACCACGTTGATAGGCCGGGTGTGGAAGAGCGGCAACGCTTGAAGCTTACCGGTACTAATAGTTCGATCGGCTTGATCGTTCTCATTCCTAATATCCATCAGCGCTCACGCATGAGCGGCCCCTTCGGGGCCTATGCTCCGCGAGGGCGCCGGACGACCGGCGACGCGCAGTCGCGCTTGCGGGCTTCGCCCGTATGCAAAACGCAGACGTCGCCTTGGCACAAAAACAGCTTCTCGATTTGAACGTGCGTTTTGCCGACCTGGTGGTTATGGCGGAGCGGCTGCACCCGATCCCATTCCGAACTCGGCCGTGAAACGCTCCAGCGCTGATGGTACTTCGTCTCAAGACGCGGGAGAGTAGGTCGCTGCCAGGTCTGCCAAGCGCACGTTCATCTCACATCCGGATCAAACGGATCCGGATGGAGACTAATCTTCTCCTTACGGTCTTTGATGCATGTCGTTGCCCCAAAACCGCTCGGCACTTTTGGGCGGCATGCATAAGGCCCGCCAAACGGGATCCTGGGCCGCGCAAGCGGCCCTTTCATTTGGCGGTCTCTTGAATTCGGTAAGCGCAAACTTACCTCTATGGTTGACGCGGGGTGGAGCAGCCCGGTAGCTCGTCAGGCTCATAACCTGAAGGTCACAGGTTCAAATCCTGTCCCCGCAACCACTTTCATCATAAATCCATAACCGTCCCG
>NZ_JAVIJB010000082.1:0-6874 GCF_033977165.1 Mesorhizobium captivum | reverse complement strand
GCCTGTGGCCCGCGGGTTCCTTCCTCGGGGACTTTCGTACGCCTGCCGGCGCCCGAAACTCTTCACGGAAGCGGATCGTCCGCTGTCGGGATGATTGAGCTAAAAGCCGACTTCGCGTCCATAGTAGTGCCGCCGGCTTTGCGGACAACTCGGAGTATTTCAGCAGTGCGAGGATGCGCTCGGAGGGTCAGATGGAAGGCTTGCAGCCGACATCTGACTGTCAATGCGGTCAATTCGGTTGGTGGTGCTGCAATCTTGGCAATAGATGCCTCAACCGGGGAATTCGGAAAGTTCGTCGGCCGCTTCTTGAAAACCTTGCGCCGCAGCTCGCTCGAGCCAAAGGCGGCTGGCTGCCGGGTTGCGCTCTCCGGCAAGGCCTTTGGAAAGATATCGGCCGAGCATGAGTTGGGCCTGCCCGTGCCCGAGCTCGGCAGCGGCCGCAAACCATTTCTGCGCCGCCACGTGGTCGGCCGGCAGTCCCTCGCCGGAGCTCTGCAGCGCGCCGAGCGCAAACATTGCGCCTGCATGACCTTCGGCAGCAGCCCGTTGGAACAGCTGCACTGCGGCCTCCGGAGAACGTTTGCCTCCGCTCCCATTGAGCAGCATCTCAGCAAGCGCCACCTGCGCATCGAGCAGGCCACCCTCGGCCGCCTCGGCAAACCAGGCGCGGGCCTGTTGTGCGTCGGCGGCAACGCCGCGCCCATCCCTGAGAATGCGCGCATACATGTACTGGGCCTCGGCCACGCCTTCAGCCGCGCGCCTCAGCCATTGCGCGGCCCGAGTTTCATCCTGGTCTACGCCGACGCCTTTGGCGAAACACAGCCCGAGATTGAAGGCGGCTATAAGGTCGCCCGATAACGCGGCCGTCTCGAACCATCCCGCTACGCCCGTGATATCGTCCGGCTCGCCGACTCCCTGAAGAACAAGATTGGCCAGATCGACTTGCGCCGCCCGGTTCCCGTTGCTTGCGGCGGTGCGCAGCCAATGCGTCCCCTCTTGCTCGTCTCTGGCGACACCGTTTCCCGTCAGGTAGAGAGAGGCCAGCGCACGTGCGGCGGCCTGGTGCCCTCCCTCGGCCGCACGACGATACCATATTGCCGCCTCTGAAAAGTCCGGCGGCCGACTCTTCACGTTCCGATCGCCGAGGAGATTCGCCGCCTCGAGGTTACCCGCCAATGCCGCGCGCCGTATCCAGGCCTCTCCCGCCATAGGATCCTGATCGCCGAGGCTCCCGTCGATAAGCGCCAGACCCAATCGGAACTGGGCCGCAGGAAGCCCTTTCTCCGCAGCTGACTGGTATAATCGCGCCGCGCCAGCAAGGTCGCCTGCGACACCGAGGCCATGTTCGGTCAGGATCGCGAGAAGATAAATTGCTGTCGGCAAGTCCGCGTCCGCCGCCCGCCGGACCTGATCGGCAATCCTGGCTCGGTCTGCCGACAAACCCCGCCGTGCCAGCGAAAGGGCAAAACCAAGGCTTCCTTCGGCGCAGCCGGCAGCGGCCGACCGTTCGTACCATCTGTACGCAGCATCCGCGTCGCGCATAGGTTCGGGACCGCTGGTTAGGATGTAGCCGAGGAGTGCCTGGCCGGTGGCGGAGCCGGCCTCTGCCGCTTTCGTGGCAAGGTCGAGCGCTGACGCAAAGTCCGGCTCGCTCGTGGTGTCCTCCACGAACAAGCGCTCCGATTCGGAGTCCTTGTCAGCTTCGGCTGTCGCCATCCCGGTCACGTACAGTGCAGCAAGGAGCGCCTGCGCATCGGCGCTCCCGTGATCCGCTGCTCGCCGCAGCCAGCGCGTCCCCTCTGCCCGGCTCGGCGGCACGCCGGAACCCTCGAGATAGCATCGCGCGACCTGATACTCGGCATGGCCGATTCCCGCACGCGCAGCCGTCGCGAAGAGCGGAAAGGCCTCCGTAAGCTTGCCATTTTCAGAAAGCTGGGTTGCCCGGCGCAACGCTACGGACGGGCTAGCCAAACCAGTCAGGCGATCCAGAATTGTCATCGATGCCAGCCTTTGACTGCTCCAGTTCCTGGTCGAGCTGCAGACTACGGCTCGCGCATCGCTTCCTGACCGATCGGGAGCATCACCCCAAGAATATATTTGAGCACCGTGCGCCGGCCGACCTGAACGTCGGCGGTCACCGGCATGCCGGGGGTGAGGGCAAACCCGGCGGGTACGTCATGCAGCGCGACCCGATCGATGGAAATGCGCGTCCGATAGAACGGTTCTGCATTGGAGGGCAGCATTGCCAGCGAACTGTCTGGATCGCGGGCTTGCTCCTGAGCCGAGAAGGAATCCGGACTGAGCGTGCGCACGGTGCCGTGAGCGAGGCCGTATTGCGAATAGGGGAAGGTGTCGAACTTGATGACCACGGGATCGCCGACATGGACGAAACCACTGCTTCGGCCGACGACATTTGTCTCGATCTCGAGCGGCGCCTTGGCGGGCACCAGCGTGATCAGGCGCTCACCCGACTGCAGGACCGAGCCGACCGACACCTTTGCCACGGACTGGACAATGGCATCTCCCTCGCTTTTCAGCTCGACCAGTTGCTTACGCAGCTTTGCCTTATTGAAGAGCTCGCGAGCGTCGGACATGCGAGAACTCGCCTCCGACAAACCTTGCGAGACTTCCGCGCGCCAGCCTTGAATGTAGCCGGCGCGGTCGGCGGCTGCCGCAGCCTGTTGGCGCCTGGCAGCTTCCGCTGTCTGCACGGCGTTGCCGAGCGCGCGCGACATTTCGGCCGAATTGTCCTCGGCAAGCAGGGTATTAAGGCGGCTCCCGACCTGCCTTTCTTCCAGTTGCTTGCGCATCTCTTCTATCGACGCCGCGACGGAGAGCCGCTGCCGGTAGCCAGCGGCATCAGATTGCGCGCGCGTGATCACCGAACTGAGTTCATCGCTTTGCCGGTCGAAATTCTCCAGCTTAGCCTCATAGACCGCCTTGCGGCGCTCGAAGATCGAGGCCTGCAGGGTCCAGCTGGGGTCGAGGCCGTCATAGTTGAAGTCCTTGCCGTCGGCCTCCGCCTTCAACCGTGCCACTTCAGCCTCAAGCGTAGAGACCTGCATGGCCAGTGCCTGCAGGTCTGCTGAGGCGAAGGTCGAATCGAGGCGCGCAAGCAATTGACCGGCCTGCACATGCTGTCCTTCGCGCACTTCGATCGAGCGGACAATCGCCGTCTCCAGTGGCTGCACTATGATGTTGGGCGATTGTGAAACCACGAGCCCCCTCGTCGTCACAACCTGGTCGACCGGGATCAGTCCTGCCACGGTGATTAAGACGATCACCAGGCTCGAAATCATCCATACGATGCCGCGCGCCGCCCGAGGAATCGGCGCATTCGAGACTGCTGTCGACGGCCATTGAAACTCGAGTATGGCCGGCGTCGTCGGATCGCTGGTTTTCGCTCGCGGCCAGCGAGCCTGGCGGATGGTGAGCGAGGTGCTACTCATGGCTTACCAGACCTCGTATCCAAGTCATCTTTGGCGAGAACGACCATTCAATCTCGATCCCGCTGCGCCACGACATCATCAAACCAATCGCGGTGGTACGGCCGCCGGCCGGCCGCCGCGGTTGTCCAAGTGTCGGTTCTGCTGCGACCACAGCTGGCGATAAACCGCGCATCGTTCGAGCAGGATCGTGTGCGAAGCGACGTCGAGAACCTTGCCCTGCTCCATAACCAGGATCTGATCGCAGTCGGTGAGCGAGGACAGTCGATGCGAGACGATGATCATGGTGCGCCCGCTGGCGATGCGCATGAGATTGGCACTGACGACCGCTTCGCTTTCCGGGTCGAGAGCACTAGTGGCCTCGTCGAGAATGAGGATGGTCGGATCGTGGATCAGGGCGCGCGCAATCGCCAGCCGTTGCTTTTGACCGCCCGACAGGTTGGGCGAACCCTCCTCGATGTAGGTGTCGTATCCGTTCGGCATCCGTTCGATAAATTCTTCCGCGCCGGCCAGATGCGCGGCACGCATGGCATCGGAAAGCGTCAGGCCTGCGCGCCCGGCGATGATGTTGTCGCGGATCGACCCGCGGAACAGGAAATTGTCCTGGAGGACCACGCCGAGCCCCTGGCGAAGATGACGTAGGTTGATTTCTTTGAGGTCGACGCCGTCCAGCTTCAGGAACCCGCTGTAATCCCGGTTGATGCCCTGTAGCAGGCGCGCGATGGTCGATTTTCCCGACCCGCTCCGCCCGACAATGCCGAACATGGTCCCAGCCGGAATGTGGAAGCTGACCCGGTCGAGAGCTGGCGTCTTGGTACCGATATAGCTGAACGTCAGATCGCTGAACGTAACTTCGCCGAGGAGCCTTGGTCTCAGACCGAGGGAATTCGAACTCGTCTCCAACGGCCGGTTAAGGACCGATGCCGCCTCGCCGATTGCCGCCCCCACCTCCTCGTAGTCTTCAATCAGCCGCACCAACCCGACCAGCGGTTGCGCGACGCGTTGAGAGATCATCATGAAGGCGAAGAGACCGCCGACCATATAGCCGGAACTGTCATTCATCGCGAGATAGGCGCCAATCAGCATAGTGCCGAGCACCATTACGCGTTCAATTGGCGTAACCAGGGTCTGCGGCCAGCTGGCGAACTGCCCGAAGGACAGACGCGCCCTTCCCGCCTCCGCTACCCGCTCATCCCAGAGCGCCTTGCGTTGCGGCTCAAGGCCTAACGCCTTCACGGTCTTTATGCCGACGACAGTTTCGCCCAACGCCGCCGACTTCCAGGTCTCTGCGTCGATCACCCGCTGGTACCTTCGGCGCAGCGGCTTGAGGAAGGCAAGGATGATCAGCATGATCACCGCTGCGCAGGCAACGACGATCCAGGCAAGCTTCACGTTGATATAGAACATCACCGGCAGCAGCACGCAGAGTGTGATCAAGTCCAGGAACGTGCTGAGCAATTTACCCGTCAGAAACTCGCGGATTCGATAGACCTGCGCGAGGTGGTACATTGTCTCGCCAGCAGGATGGCGCTCGAAATAGTCGAGCGGCAGGCGCAGCAGCCGGCTGAAGACGTGCAGTTGCAGCTTGGTGTCCAGGCGGGCTCCGACGACGTTGATGATCAGTCGCCGCGCGTGGCCCAGGAGCGTCTCGTATGCGAAGACGACAGCGACTATGGCCGACAAGAGTAACAGCGTGGAGACACTGTTGAACTGCAATACCTTGTTGACCACCGTCATCACGATCAGCGGCGGCAAAATGGTAAGAACGCTGAGCGTGAAGGAGGCGATGGCGACGTCGCGAAGCGGCCGGCTTTCGAGCCTCACCAGTTCGGCGAGCCAGCGAAGCGTGAAAGGCGCATCCGCGGCAACATAGGATCGCGCGTTTCGCAGCAGCACCGCCTCGCCCGTCCAAACCTGCGACAGGCGCAGCTCGTCGACGGCAGTAGATGCACCGTCGTCGGGCGCCTCCGGGCTTTTGAGGAAGACCACGTTGCGCTCGGCGCTCGCCCCGGTGAGGAGACCAGCGCCGCCATCGCTGAACAAGAGAACGACCGGTCCAGTCTCTTGAAAGCGCAACAGGTGTGACCAGCGAATGCGCACTGCCCGAGACCACATGCCGCCGTTCTGCGCCCATTCCGAAAGGTCGGTAGCGCTTGGGAACGGGCTACTCGCTGCCCTGAATTCGTTCGGATCGAGTTCAATACCGTGATAGCGGGCGACCCGGAGCATCGCCTTGAGGCGCGGCCCGACCTGGTCAAACTCGGCGGGGCCACCGGGGCTCCGCCCCATTTCGCTGGTGCCTCCGGGCATGCCGGTCGGGTCGGCCGCGGTCCCGGCACGCAGCTCCACAGGCTGGATTTCAGCACTCCCAGGAACGTTCACCATGGACTCCCCTTCGGGTAGGCAGGCGATGGTTCAACATTGCCCGGGGCGGACCATTCCCGCGGGAATCTCTGGTGGCGCTGATGATACTCCACGCCGGTCGGTCGCGCGAGCCCCTTGACCACTCGCAAAGGCCGAACGCGCAGGCCTTGCCTTTCCGCAAAGCCCGCGCGCCCGCTTCTCAGCTTTGGACCGGTTTCTATCGTCGTCTGTCCGGTCGCCATTCCTGCTCACTCATGCTCAGTCATGCGGCTTCAGAATGTCCTTCAACGCTTTCTTCACGGTGTCGTCGCTGTTGGCGAAGCCGGCACCCTGCTTGTGCTGATCCGAGGTCAGGTCGGTGCTTGCACCCACCGGCTTGTTCTGGTTCTGACCAAATCCCCTGATCGTGTTGAGAACATTCAGGAGGTCGGTCGTCACCGAACCGGCGGCCAGGCTGACAAGCTGGCGGAACGACGCATGGCTGACGGCATCACTGTCGGTCGAGCCGGATTGCAGGAACTGCGTCGTGTCCTTGAGCCCGAGCGAGCTGGCCGTGACGGCGGCGGTGTGGTGGTCAGCCGGGCCATCGGCATCAGTGCCATCGTTGGGATGTCCCTTCCCAGGATTGCTGCTGTCGCTGTGGTCGGGATCATTGCCATTGCCGTTGTTGCCATGGTGATGATCACCGGTCTCGCCGCCGGGGCCGGTCGCTCCGGTCGGGCCAGTTGCACCGACCGACCCAGTCGCGCCGGTGGAACCAGTCGCACCGGTCGAGCCGGTTGCTCCGGTTGCACCCGTGGCGCCGGTCGCGCCCGTGGCACCTGTGGTACCCGTGGCGCCGGTCGCACCGGTCGAGCCGGTAGCACCCGTTGCTCCAGTCGCACCGGTAGTTCCAGTCGCGCCCGTCGAGCCGGTAGCACCTGTGGCACCCGTAGCGCCGGTCGAGCCGGTCGCACCCGTTGCTCCAGTCGCACCGGTAGCTCCGGTTGAGCCGGTCGCACCCGTTGCGCCAGTTGCACCGGTAGCTCCAGTCGCGCCCGTCGAGCCGGTCGCACCTGTGGCAC
>NZ_JAVIJB010000081.1:0-7520 GCF_033977165.1 Mesorhizobium captivum | reverse complement strand
GCGAGGTGAGACTCTCGGCCGGCGCCGGCTTCGTCGTCATCATCTGCGGCGAGATCATGACCATGCCGGGCCTGCCCAAGGCGCCGTCCTCGGAAAAGATCTTCCTCAACGAGCAAGGCCAGATCGAAGGCCTGTTCTAAGCATTGCTCGAACTGCAACGACAAAGGGCGCCGCCATGCCGCGACGCCCTTTTTGCTTGGACGATTCTCTCTACGCCACTGAGGAGGAACCGACCTTCTCGATGCCGGCGACCGACTGCAATGAAGGCGCGTTGGCTTGAAGCACGAATTGGCAATTCGCGCTGCCGTTCCTTGCGGTTCACCGATCGCTAATTCCCGCCGAATTTGCTGATCGCGTTCGTGGAGATGAAAACCAGGCGATCGAGCAGCGCAAAAAAGACGTCTATGCTGAACCCAACCACAAAGGCGAAAGTGAAGAGGCCGAAACCTACGGACTTGAACTCGCTGTTGCTGCCGAACGTCGGACCCCAAAACCACGCCAGGATCATTCCAGCCAGCGCGGCCAGCGCCATACGATGGGCTATGCGATAAACCGGCGGATTTGGTTGCGTCGTATCCAGAATAAGTCTCATATAGTAGATCATTGAGCCCAAGGCTGCATAAAGACATGGCAAGATCCATACGGCGTAGGGATCGATGGCGTCTTTTATCCTCAGAGCCCACGAATCCACCGATGGCACCGTCATCGAGACATAGTTCAGCGAATACTTGCAGGCTTGACCGACAATCTTTCTCATGTCCATTCCAAGGACCTGAGAGGCGGAGGCTTGCGTCACAAGTTCGGCCTGGGATATTGCTTGCGTCGTAGCGCCGTCGACGCTTTTGCCGTCTTTGTTTTCCAGTTTCGCCGCCGGTTGAGCCCGACAAAAGAAGTTCATGGTGTCGTTTCCGGCAGGCGGTTCCTTGGCGGCCTCTGCATTGCCGGCACCGCCCGGCTTCTCAGGTGAAGGCGGACTGGCCGTGGTGACGTCCGCGGTTTTGAATGCCCCGACAAAATTCCGGCCGCTCGCCATCGCCGTACCGACGAAGGTTTCGAGCTTCAACACTCCCGGAAATGGCGAGGCTGACAAATTTTCGAAGTCGCCCACTCTTGTTTCCAGGGATTTCAGCTTGAAATTCAGATCGCGAAGTTCGTGCAGCGTCAGGTAGGATGATTCCCGCGCCAGTTCGTCGATCGGCCTTTTTGCTGGAACCTTAGGGTCTTCCGGCTTTCCACCCAATTCAACGGGAAGGCTCGCGAGTTGCATCTGGTCTGGAGAGAACAAGTCATCCTGAGCGACAAGCAGCTGCCTCTCCAACTGGCCAAATCGGCGGTCCGGCTGCTGTGCCGCCAAAGTTTGCACCTCTGAAAGCAAGGCGACGCCCTTATTGTATACCAGAGACAGAGATCCAACCAGAAACATGAGCAGCATTGAAAGAAAAATACAGGTATAGACCATACCTCGAGAGACAAGGTTGTCGTTAGCGCTCTTCAAGGATAACTGCGCCGCTTCTATCTCAGCCTTCAGCGCAATAACATCAGCGTGATCAATCTTTCTTTGCTCCGCCGGAAGCGCCGTAACTTTTTCTCGCGCGGATATGAGTTTCTCGTTTCGCGACCTCCCCTTGCTTGCCGCGTCCGCGACAAGCCGGTCCGCTTCCAAGAGCAGATCCTCGACGCTTTCGGCTTGTGTCGTTTGCGCCAAGCGACCTCCTCAGCCAAGCCACCCAGGCACAAAGCCATATGGACTAGGGCATCCACAGGGCGATCCAGGCGGGCCTGGAGGCTGCGCCCAACACCAGAAATTCGGAGTAAAGCAGATTGTCCCTGGAGCGTGCGGGGGAACTTGAGCGAAAGCAGGCCGCGGCAGGATTGTCGCAACACAAACTAACGCCGCGGCCACCGCATTTCGTGCAACCCGCGCTTTCAATTGCTAGCCCCCACAGCCTACCAATCGAACTTGAATTAAAGCTCAAATTTTATTTTGCGGCAAGACGACGGTGACGTCTGTGAAATACATCACTCTCTGCATGGTTTCCATTTGCTTCAACACGACGGCAAAAATTGTGATCGACGGGGCGTTTTTCGGGCAGCGAGTTGCCCGAAAGAAGAAATGCCGGGCGCGATAAATCGCGATCGCTGGAAGCATCTCCATGGAAAGAAGAGCGCCGCATCGCTGCGGCGCCTTTGTTGTGCCGGGGCAGCCCGGCCTAAAGCATGTCTCCCGAAAGTGGGACCGGTTTCGGGGACAAAGACATGGGTAAAATCAAAATCTAAAGCGCATGGAGCGAATCTGAAAGGCCGCGACGCACTTTAGGCAGCGTTGCGCTCCAGCGCCCGCTGGTTCGACGCATAGATGGTGTCGCGTTCGGGCAGGGCGCCGGTCTTCAGGCAATCGATCCATTCGGCGGTCTTGAGTACCGCGGCGAAACGCGACTGCAGCACGACGCTCACCACGCGATGGATGTCCTCGGCCGACGCATAGCCGGCGCTGTTGGCGTAGGGCACCGAGCCGCTGGCATCCGAGAGAAACTCCACGGCAAAGCCCATATGCACGGCATGGATGATGGTCGACAGATCGCAATTATGCGTCATGTAGCCGACGACCGCGATCGTATCGATGTGGTTGGCGCGCAGCCAGGCCTCGAGATCCGTGCCAGTGAAGGCGGACGGCAGCGTCTTTTCGACATAGTGGTCGCGGGCACGCTTGGCGATGTCGGGGTGCAACTCGCCGCCATGGCTGCCCTTGGCGAAGATCGGCGAGGTCTCCGGCGCCATCTGCTTGACGACGACGATCTTGATGCCGGCCGCCGTCGCGGCGTCCATGGCGCGCGCCACGTTGGCGACGCTGTCGGCGAAGGGCGGATGCTGGATGGCGAGATTGCCGCCGTTGTAGTCGTTCTGGACATCGACGACGACGAGCGCGCGGCGCGGCTGGGTGGCTGGTGCTGACATGGCTTTTCCTTTCGAACGGGGTTGATGGCGCAAAGTTAGGCCGAACATCAATCCGCAAAAAGTGGCCCGATTGACATTATTCGAAAGAATTGGGACACTTCTACCTTAACCCAGTGGTGTCTGCCATGCGCAATCCGATCATCGCCGCCGTAGCTTTCGACGGCATCAGCCCGTTCCATCTCTCCGTGCCTTGCCTGGTATTCGGCGCCGACCGCACGAAGCTTGGCCTGCCGCGCTTCGACTTCCGCGTCTGCGCGGCCGAACGAGGGCCTATTCATACCGACGCCGGCTTGAGCATCTCGGTCCCGCACGACCTTTCGGCGCTCGACGAGGCCGATATCGTCATCATCCCGAGTTGGAAGGATCTCGAGGCCCCTCTGGCCGCACCGCTGAAGGACGCGCTCGAACGGGCGCACGAGCGCGGCGCGCTGATCGTTGGCCTGTGCCTCGGCACCTTCGCCATCGCCGCCGCCGGACTGCTTGCGGGACGCAAGGCGACCACGCATTGGGCCTATACCGATCAGCTCCAGGCGCTTCACCCCGACATCGCCATCGACCCTGACGTTCTCTATGTCGACGACGGCGACATCATCACCTCCGCCGGCGTCGCTGCGGGACTCGACTGCTGTCTGCACATCGTGCGGGCTCGCTACGGCGCCGAGGCAGCGCTTCGGCTCGCCCGCCACGTCGTGCTCTCGCCGCACCGGCAAGGCGGACAGGCCCAGTTCATCGAACGCCCGCTCGCGCCGACGCCGAGCGTCGACCGGTTCGCCAAGGTTCTCGACGACGTGCGGGCAACGCTTGGCGAAACCCACAGCCTGGACAACGTCGCCGAAGCGGCAGGCCTTACCCGCCGCACCTTCACGCGCCGCTTTCAGAAGACGAACGGCACCAGCTTCGGCGGCTGGCTGGCCGACCAGCGCGTGGCGCTGGCGCAGCGGCTGCTGGAGCAGACGGACAAGTCGATGGATATGGTGGCCTTTGAGGCCGGCTTTGGCAGCGCGACTTCGCTGCGCCAGCATTTCGCCGCGCGGCTCAAGACCTCGCCCATGCAGTATCGGCGCGAATTCTCAAAAGCAATTCCAGGAAAAGTGCTGAGCGGATTTGCGTCCGGAATTGCGTAAGAACAAATACTGGAGCGTTCAGGTCGCCCTCAACGGCGTGCAACCGCCCGCGCCGGATTGCCGACGACGGTCGCATTGGCCGGCACGTCGCGTGTCACCACCGCGCCAGCACCGACGATGGCGCCTTCGCCGATGCTGACGCCGGCGAGGATCACCGCGCTGCCGCCTATCCAGGCGTCGTCGCCGATCGTCACCGCCTTGGCGATCTCCAGGCCGGCGCGTCGGCCGGCGGCTTCGCGGTGATGTTCGGCGCAATAGATCTGCACATTGGGTCCGAGCATCGTCCCCTTGCCGATGCGCACCGGAGCGGTGTCGAGGATGGTGCAGCCGGCATTGAGGAAGGCCCTGTCGCCGAGGAGCAGGTTGAAGCCGTAAGCGCAATGGAACGGCGCCTCGATGCGCGCCCCCTCGCCCGCGCCGCCGAGCAGCGCGGCCAAGGCCGGGCCGATGTCGCCGCGCCGCCGGGGCGGCAGGTTGTTGTGCTCGAACACCGCATCGCGGGCGGCAACGCGCAGCTCTTCCAGCTCGGGGTCGATGCAGGTGTACCATTCGCCCGCCGCCATCTTCATGCGCTCGCTTTTCATGTCCGCTCCTCCGATGCCGCCTGCTGCCAAAGCACAATCCATTCCGAGGGAAAAGCCGTGGCCAAAAGCCCGGCCTATGCTAGCCTGCTGTCGCGGGGCCATGCGAGGTCCTGAATTTGAGGGGGTCGATCATGCTTTACTTTCTTGCATTGCTGATTGGCGTCGTCGCCGGCCTGCGCACCATGACGGCGCCGGCGGCTGTTGCCTGGGGCGCCTGGCTGGGCTGGCTGCCGATCGGCGGTATCTGGGCGAGCTTCATGGGCCACTGGATCGCAGTCGGCATCTTCACCATTCTAGCGATCGTCGAGCTCATCGCCGACCAGCTGCCGTCGACGCCGAGCCGCAAGGTGCCGCAGCAATTCGGCGCCCGTATCGTCGTAGGCGCCTTCTGCGGCGCGGTCATAGGCGCGACCGCGGGCGCCGCCATCGGCGGCCTGATCACCGGCGCGATCGGTGCGGTGATCGGCACGCTGGGCGGCGCCGAAGCGCGTGGCCGGCTGGCTGCCGCCTTCGGCAAGGATCCGCCGGCCGCCTTCATCGAGGACGCGGTCGCGATCATCGGCGGCCTGCTCATCGTGGCGGCGGTCTGATGAGCGCGAAGGCTTTCGATGCCATCGTCATCGGCGCCGGCCAGGCCGGCCCTCCGCTGGTCGGCCGGCTCGAGGCCGCCGGCATGAATGTCGCGCTGATCGAGCGCAAGTTCATCGGCGGCACCTGCGTCAACACCGGCTGCATGCCGACCAAGACAATGGTGGCGAGCGCCTATGCCGCGCATCTTGCCCGCCGCGCCGCCGACTATGGCGTCGCGCTTTCCGGTCCCGTCGGTGTCGACTATCAAAGGATCAAGGCGCGCAAGGACAAGGTCACGAACGACGCGCGCGGCAATCTCGAAAGCTGGATCGCCGGGATGAAGGGCTGCGCGCTTTATCGCGGCCATGCCCGTTTTGAATCCGCCGACACCGTGCGCGTCGGCGACGACCTGCTCACCGCGCCAAAGATCTTCCTCAACACCGGCGGCCGCGCGTCCGTGCCTGACCTGCCCGGCGTCCACGACATCCCCTATCTCACCAATTCCTCGATGATGGATCTCGATGTGCTGCCCAGCCATCTTATCGTCGTCGGCGGCAGCTACATCTCGCTCGAATTCGCGCAGATGTTCCGCCGTTTCGGCTCCGAGGTCACGGTGATCGAGAAAGCGCCTCGGCTGACCGGCCGCGAGGACGAGGACGTCTCGGCCGCGATCCAGTCGATCCTCGAAAACGAAGACATTGCCGTCCATGTCGGCGCCGACGACATCGGCTTTGCCAGGAAGGGCAACGAGATCGCTGTGACCTTTTCAGCCGGCAAGCCGCCGGCGGTCGGCTCGCATGTGCTGCTCGCGCTTGGGCGCGTCCCCAACACCGACGATCTCGGTCTCGACAAGGCAGGCGTCAAGGTCGACCAGCGCGGCTACATTGTCGTCGACGACCGGCTGCGCACCAGCGTGCCCGGCATCTGGGCGATGGGCGACTGCAACGGCAGGGGCGCCTTCACCCACACCTCTTACAACGACTACGAGATCGTCGCCGCCAATCTGCTGGACAACGATCCGCGCAAGGTCAGCGACCGCATCGAGGCCTATGCGCTCTACATCGATCCGCCGCTTGGCCGCTGCGGCATGACCGAGGCTGCAGTGAAGAAATCCGGCCGTCGAGCGCTCGTCGGTCAGCGGCCCATGACCCGTGTCGGCCGCGCCATCGAGAAGGGCGAGACGCAAGGCTTCATGAAGATCCTGGCCGACGCCGACACCGGCGAGATCCTCGGCTGCTCGGTGCTCGGGCCGGGCGGCGACGAAGCGATCCACTGCGTGCTCGACCTCATGTATGCCAAGGCGCCGATCTCGACGCTCGCGCGGGCCATGCACATCCACCCCAATGTCTCGGAGCTTCTGCCAACGATTGCCCAGGAACTGAAGCCTCTGACCTAGACGCTTAAAAAAGGGCCGCTCTTCTATTTCTGCAATGCAGCATTGCAACAATGGCGATTGCACGCCAGCAGAATTCGCCCTCAGTCTGACGGCTTGAACCGATTCAGTCCGGACCTTCCATGCCGCTGCCGATCCTAGCGCTTGCCATTGCATCCTTCTGCATCGGCACCACCGAATTCGTCATCATGGGCCTCCTGCCGGAGGTCGCCGCCGATCTCGGCGTCTCGATCCCGTCGGCCGGCCTGCTGGTCACCGGCTACGCGTTGGGCGTCGTCTTCGGCGCGCCGATCGTCGCCATGGCAACCGCGCGCCTGCCACGCAAGCCGGTGCTTGTCGGCCTCGCCACGCTGTTCGTCATCGGCAATCTCTTCTGCGCCCTTGCGCCCAACTACTGGCTGCTGATGGCGGCGCGCGTCTTTACTGCTTTTGGCCATGGCGCCTTCTTCGGCATCGGCTCGGTGGTCGCCGCAAGCCTCGTGCCGCGCAACAAGCGGGCGAGCGCGATTGCCCTGATGTTCGCCGGCCTGACGCTCTCCAACATCCTCGGCGTCCCCGCCGGCACCGCGCTTGGCGAGGCTTTCGGCTGGCGTGCCACCTTCCTCGCCGTCGTCGGCATCGGGCTGATCTCGGTGGCGGCCATCGCCTGGCTGGTGCCGTCGAATGTCGCGGAACCCAGCGGCGGCGGCCTGCTCGGCGAACTGCGCGTGCTGGGCAAATTACAGGTCTGGCTGGCGATGCTGATCGCCTCGCTTGCGTCGGCCAGCCTGTTCGCGGTTTTCACCTACATCAAGCCTTATCTCACCGACGTCTCCGGCCTGTCGACAGCGACCGTCACCTGGGTGCTGCTCTTGTTCGGCGCCGGCATGACCATCGGCAACATCATCGGCGGCC
>NZ_JAVIJB010000080.1:0-8630 GCF_033977165.1 Mesorhizobium captivum | reverse complement strand
AGCCCCGTGCGGCCTAACGCTAACGCTGTCACCTATTCCCTGTCTCACAACAGGGGTGCAGTCCATGCCCTACTCCCCTACTGCCCTACTGCCCTGAATCATGCATGCATGCGGGCGCCCTTGGTGATCTTGTCGATGAGCTTCTTCTCCGCGCGCAGCGCGATGCCGACCATCCTGGCGTCGTCTGGCGCGAATTCGGCGAAGACGGCGCGGTTGGCCACGTCATGGCCGGTCGCGAACATCTCCTCGACATAGGCGGATGTCGTCACGCCGCGCTCGAGGGCCCGGCGGTGGATCGCGACAAGCGTCGGCCCGTCCGCCGACAGAACGATGACGGGCTGGATCGATAGCGGATTGAAGAGATTGCCGGCGCGATCGCGATAGGGTTCGCCGATGATCTCAGGGAACTGCGCGACGATGCCGCTGGTCAGGAAGGCGGTGACGTTGAGCTTCTGCCAGACGGCGAGGTCTTCCCTCAGAACGATTGCAAATTTCGTATCGAACACCAAAATTGAGACTCCGGATGGTCCAAGAAGGGCATGTGATGGCGCATGGTCTAGGCAATGAGGCGCTGGAAGGTCTTGAACGTTCGTGCGCTGAGAACGACCGGATCGTTGCGGCGCCGGGCGCCACCGGCCTCGAGCGCATCGAGGCGCGCTTCCACGGCAATGCCTTCGACCTGCACCGCCACGACACCTATGCTATCGGCGTGACGCTCGATGGCGTGCAGCGCTTCCGCTATCGGGGCGCCGTGCGGCACAGCCTGCCGGGCCAGGCGATCGTGCTGCATCCCGACGAATTGCATGACGGCGGCGCCGGCACGGAGGACGGCCTGCGCTACAGGATCCTCTATCTGGAACCGTCGCTGCTGCTCGACTGCCTCAATGGCGCGCCGCTGCCTTTCGTCCGCGATGCCGTGGTGAGCGATCCGGCCTTGCGCGACACGCTGCTGTCGGCCCTGACGCCGCTCACCGAGGAGCTCGACGATTTGTTCGTCGCCGATTTCATTGCACAGCTGGCGCAGCACCTGAAGCGCCATGCCGGACAGCCGGCAAAGCCGATGGGCAAGACGGCCTGGCGGGCGGCGGCACTTGCCCGCGACTATCTGGAAGAAAATGCCGAACGGCCGGTGCGCTCCGACGAATTGGAAGCCGTCACCGGCCTCGACCGCTATGCGCTGTCACGCCATTTCCGCGCGACCTATTCGACCAGCCCGCATCGCTTCCTGGTGATGCGCCGGTTGCAGCGGGCGCGGCGCATGATCGAGATGGGGGAGCCGCTCGCCGAAACGGCTGTTGCGGCCGGCTTCAGCGACCAGAGCCATTTCAACCGGCATTTCAAGAAGGCGTTCGGGCTGACGCCGGGACGCTGGGCGGCGCTGGTGCGCGGCGTAAGCGCGACGCGCAGCGTCGTCGCTCAATCGCGAGACGTCCGGTGATGGCGCTCAGGCGCGACGCGCAGCGTCGTCGCCCTTACAGCCCTAAGCCGGTGTGTGGAGCGACGACGCTGACGCATCGCGGTTGCGTCGCTCGAGACGACGCTTGCGTCGCTCGTGGGTCACCAACGTCTCGCGGTTAAGCGACGATGCTGCGCATCGCGCCCACGCGTCACGCTTCATCCAGCTCCGCGTCGTCGTCCAGGAGGACCAACTCCTCGTTGGAGAGGTTCGCCTCGATGCGGGCGAGCAGCTTGAACAGCGCCTTCTGATCCTTCTTGTCGAGGCCCTTCAGCGCCTGCTTCTCGGTCTTCTTGACCGATTTCTCGATGGCGCGGATGGTCTCGCGGCCTGTGTCGGTCAGGAAGATGTGGGCCTGGCGGGCATCGGCATTGGAGGCGCGCTTTTCGAGGAAACCCTGCGCCTGCAGCCTGTTGATGGTCTTGGTGATGGTCGGCGGGCGCACGCCCAGCTTGCCGGCGAGATTGCCCGGGGTCTGGCCGTCCTCTCGGTCGAGCGCCAGCATGATCTGGTCCTGGCCGGCATAAAAGCCGTGCGCCAGAAGCCGCGCCGCCAGTGCTGTACGCGCCAGCCGCGCCGCCGAATGCAGCCGGCTCATTGTCGCTGTCTTGTCCGCCTTGGCCATGGTCATTCCCTCTTCGGCCGAACCGGCGCGGTGAGCATAGAGGCTGTCCGGCGGCTGGCAAATGACGATTTAAAGAGACCGGCTTGCAGAACGCTTTGCCGGCAAGCATTGCGGTGCCCGCGCAGGTGATGCCAGATGTTTATTTCAGTTAGATGACAAACGACTTTTGCCCATGCGGGATTCACAGCGGAAAGCCCGCAAAGGTCAGATGACACCTGTGCGGCTCCTCCTGTCGGTCGCCTTGATTACCACCATTCCACCCTCGGGCACCCGCTCGGATCGGTGGGCGACTGGCCTATCGGTTTGCCGCGTGCAAAAGCGCGGCTCACACCCTATATGAGGCCGACAAATCCTTTAGGGCACAGATTTTCGAGGCAAGCCATGAGCGATGCACAGACGCAGATCCCCGTAACCGTCCTCACCGGCTATCTCGGCGCGGGCAAGACGACGCTGCTCAACCGCATCCTGTCGGAGAATCACGGCAGGCGTTACGCAGTCATCGTCAACGAGTTCGGCGAGATCGGCATCGACAATGACCTGATCGTGGAATCCGACGAGGAAATCTACGAGATGAACAATGGCTGCGTCTGCTGCACGGTGCGCGGCGACCTGATCCGCGTCGTCGAGGGCCTGATGCGGCGGCCCGGCCGCTTCGACGCCATCGTCGTCGAGACCACGGGCCTCGCCGACCCGGTGCCGGTCGCGCAGACCTTCTTCATGGACGACGACGTGCGCTCCAAGACCAAGCTCGACGCGGTGGTGGCGCTGGTCGACGCCAAGCACCTGCCGCTGCGGCTCAAGGACTCCAAGGAGGCCGAGGACCAGATCGCCTTCGCCGACGTGGTGGTGCTGAACAAGACCGATCTCGTCACGCCCGAGGAGCTCGAAAAGGTCGAGGCGACGATCCGCGCCATCAACCCGGCGGCCAGGATCCATCGCACCCAGCGCGCCGGCGTGGCGCTGGGGGAAGTGCTCGACCGCGGCGCCTTCGATCTTGCCCGCGCGCTGGAGAACGACCCGCATTTCCTCGAAGCGCACGACCATGATCACGACCACGATCACGACCATGACCACGATCACCACGATCATGACGGGCATCATCACCACGACCATCCATCCGACATCCATGACGTGACGGTGAAATCGGTGTCGCTGCGCGGCGGCGAGATGGACCCGAAGAAATTCTTCCCCTGGATCGAGAAGGTGACCCAGATGGAAGGGCCGAATATCCTGCGGCTGAAAGGCATCATCGCGCTCAAGGGCGACGACGACCGCTATGTCCTGCAAGGCGTCCACATGATCCTCGAGGGCGACCACCAGCGCGCCTGGAAGGACGGCGAGAAACGCGAGAGCCGGCTGGTCTTCATCGGCCGCGATCTCGACGCCGAACGGCTCAGGAAGAGTTTTGAAGCCTGCCAGGCGGCTTGATTTCCTAGCCTTCAGGCGCTAGCGCTGCCCCTCTTTCCTTCTCCCCTTGTGGGAGAAGGTGGCCGAGCGAAGCTCGGTCGGATGAGGGGTGTTCCAGCTTGGCAACGACGGCACTCCGGCCAACACCCCTCATCCGTCTTGGCGCTGCGCGCCAATCCACCTTCTCCCACAAGGGGAGAAGGCGGAGCCTTACCTAGCCGCGCTGGCGGCTCCCTGAGGGGCGACCAGCGAGAATCTCGAATGGACCAGCCCCATGCCCACAGTCGCCCCGCTTGATCTCGAAGGCCATTGCGTCGCCGCCGTCTTCCTCAACGACGTGCCGCATTTTGCTTTAGCCGACGGCGCGGTCCATCGGCTCGACAATGGGCATAAGACGACGCAGTCCAATGATGGGCTGCTCGCCGCCTTTCACGACGCGGCGAACGACCGGCTGATTACCGGCGGCGAGGACGGCAAGGTGTTTGCCGTCAAGGCCGGCGGCGAAGTAGCGGAACTGGCCAGCGCCGGCAGGAAATGGATCACCAGCGTCGCCTCCGGCCCGCAGGGCGCCATCGCCTATGCCTCGGGCAAGACCGCCTTCGTGCGCTTTGCCGACGGCAAGACCAAGGAGTTCGCCCATCCGCGCTCGGTGGAAGGCCTGGCTTTCTCGCCCAAAGGGATGCGCTTCGCCGTCGCCCGCTACAATGGCGCGACGCTGCATTTCCCGGCGGCCGAGGGCAAGCCGGTCGAACTCGAATGGGCCGGCGCCCATACCGGCATTACATTCTCGCCGGACGGCGCTTTCCTCATCACCACCATGCAGGAGAACGCGCTGCATGGCTGGAAACTCGCCGACGGCAAGCACATGCGCATGAGCGGCTATCCCGGCAAGGTGAAGAGCCTGTCGTGGAGCGTCAAGGGCAAATGGCTGGCAAGTTCCGGCGCGCCGGCGGCGATCGTCTGGCCATTCGCCAGCAAGGACGGCCCCATGGGCAAGGCGCCGCTGGAACTCGGCACGCGCGGCAACACCATGGTCACCTGCGTTGCCTGCCATCCCAGCCAGGAAGTGACGGCGATCGGGTATGAGGACGGCATGGTGATTGCGGCGCGCTTCGCGGATGCCAAGGAAGTGCTGCTGCGCCGCCCCGGCAAAGGCGCCATCACCTCGATGATGTGGGACAAGGAAGAGCGCCGCATCGTCTTCGGAAGTGCGACCGGCGATTGCGGCGTGATTGATATCACGGCTTAGGGGAGTAAGGGAGTAGGGAAAGGACAACCTACTGCCCTACTGCCCTACTGCCCTACTGCCCTACTGCCCTACTGCCCTACTGCCCTACTGCCCTACTGCCTGAGCCAACGCCCGCCCCCTGCGCGGCCAATTGCGATTTTGCCGACCGGTTGGCAGAGTGCCGCGCGAGAAAGAGGGGCCTTCATGCATTCAATCGACCGGACTTCCATCGGTGGCATCGATGCCGCCCGCATCGCGGAACTGCGCGAGACGGAGGCGGACGCCTTCCGCAAGGCGCGGCCGAAATCGGAAGCCAAGGTCGGCAATGGGATCGCCGGATTCCTCGGCGGCGTGCCTATGCACTGGATGACCGACTGGCCGACGCCGTTCCCGATCCTGATCGATGGTGCCAGAAGCGCCACCATCACCGACATCGACGGTAACAGGCTCGACGATTTCTGCCTCGGCGACACCGGCTCGATGCCCGGCCATTCGCCACCGCCGGTTGCCCGCGCCATCCGCCAGCAGGCCGGACGTGGGCTCACCTACATGCTGCCCAGCGAAGATGCGCTGGCGATCGGCCCGCTCCTGCAGCAGCGTTTCGGGCTGCCCTACTGGCAGATCGCCACCACCGCGACCGACGCCAACCGCTTCGCGCTGCGCGTCGCCCGCGCGGTGACGGGGCGCGAAAAGATCCTAGTCTTCAACGGCTGCTACCACGGCTCGGTCGACGAGACGATGGTGCGGCTGATCGACGGCAAGCCGGTCAACCGGCCGGGGCTGGCCGGCGAATTCCGCGATCTCACGCGGGCTACCAAGATCGTCGAGTTCAACGACATAGCGGCGCTGGAAGCAGCGCTGGCGGACCGCGACGTCGCCTGCGTCATCACCGAACCGGTGCTGACCAATTCCTGCATGGTGCTGCCGGAACCCGGCTTCCACGACGCGCTGCGGCGGCTGACGCGCGCCGCCGGCACGCTGCTCCTGATCGACGAGACACATACCATCTCGACCGGTCCCGGCGGCTATACGCGCAAGCACGGACTGGAACCGGACCTGTTCGTGCTCGGCAAGCCGGTGGCCGGCGGCGTGCCGGCGAGCATCTGGGGGATGAGCGAGCAGGTCGCCACACGCTACGGCGCCTACAACAGGACGAAGGAGCCCGGCTATTCCGGCATGGGCACGACATTGTCGGCCAACCCACTGCAATTCGCGGCGATGCGCGCCACGCTGGAAGAGGTGATGACCGACGAAGCCTATGTCCATATGGACCGGCTGGCGCGCCGCCTCGACGCCGGGCTCTCCGCCGTCATCGACCGTTACAAGCTGCCCTGGCATGTCGCGCGCGTCGGCGCCCGCGTCGAGTTCATCTGCGCGCCCGGCCCGCTGAGGAATGGCGGCGAGGCCGAAATGGCGCATGCGCCGGAGCTCGAAGCCGCCATCCATGTCGCGCTGGTCAATCGCGGCGTGCTGATCGCGCCGTTCCATAATATGATGCTGATCTCGCCGGCGACGACGGCCGCGCAAGTGAGCCGGCTGATCGCCGCTTTCGCCGCGGTTGCGGCAAGGCTTACGGCGTGAGACAAGCGGCGATGGACAATCCGAACGCCGTTACGACATCGCCTTCCGGCTCGACGCCCGCCGAGGCGAAAGCCTTTCTCGATGCCCATCCCGACATCGAGGCCTTCGACATCGTGCTCACCGACGCCAATGGCATCGGCCGCGGCAAGATCGTGCGCCGGCACGAGCTGACGGGCATTTTCGAGAACGGGCGGCACATGCCGATCTCGATCCTCGGCCTCGACATCACCGGCGAAGACGTTCACGAGACCGGGCTGATCTGGGACAGCGGCGACGGCGACCTCAGAGCCTGGCCGATCCCTGGCACTTTGGTGCCGCTCTACGGCACGCAGCCGCCGCGCGGCCAGGTGCTGATGGCGATGTATCATCTCGACGGCCAGCCGATGTCGTCGGACCCGCGACTGGCGCTGGCAAGGCAAGTGGAATTGCTGGCGGCCCAGGGTCTGCGTCCGGCCGGCGCCTTCGAGCTGGAGTTTTTCCTGCTGGCCAACGAGCGCGATGCCGACGGCAAGGTGCAGGCGGCGCGCGCAGTGCTCGACGGCCGCCGCTCGGCCAAGACCGAAGTCTATTCGGTCGACCATCTGCACGGCATGGAGCCGCTGTTTTCCGATATTTACGCCGCGGCAAAGGCGCAAGGGATTCCGGCCGAGACCGTCATTTCCGAATACGCGCCCGGCCAGTACGAATTGACGCTCAACTATCGCAAGGACGTGATGCGGGCGGCAGACGATCTGGTGATGCTGAAGCGGCTGGTGAGGGCGCAGGCGCGCCGGCACGGCGTCACCGCCTGCTTCATGGCCAAACCTATCGAGACCTATGCCGGCTCAGGCATGCATTTCCACGTCTCGTTGCAGGATGACGCCGGTCGGAACGTGTTCACCGAGGCTGCCGGCGAGAAATGGTCGCCGACCCTGCTCAACGCGCTTGGCGGCCTGATCCACACCATGGCGGAATCGATGCTGGTGTTTGCGCCGCACGCCAATTCATGGCGGCGCTTCGTCTCCCAATCCTATGCGCCTGTGGCGCCGACCTGGGGTGTCAACAACCGGTCGGTCGCGCTGCGCGTGCCGGCGGGCGACGCCAAGAACCGCCGCATCGAACATCGGCCATCCGGCGTCGACGCCAACCCTTATCTGGTGGCGGCGACGGTGCTGGCCGGCATCATCAAGGGCCTGGACGAAGGGCTGGACCCCGGCACGGAAACGACCGGCAACGGCTATGAGCAGGCAACGGAAGCGTCGACCATGCCGGCCGACTGGCGCGCCGCGATCGAGGCGGCCAGGCACTCCGATTTCCTGAAAGCGGCGCTCGGCCCCGACCTGCACCGGACCTTCGTGGCGATCAAGCAGGCGGAATATCTGCGCGTTGCGCGCACCGTCAGCGAGCTGGATTACCACCTCTACCTGCACGAGGTGTGAGACCGCCGCCAGGAACCATCGACGCTCTCGCCCATTCAACATCGAAGCGGACGAGGATGGACGATGGCAGGCACGACCCCACATGAGCCGGCGATTTCCGGCAGGCGCGCTCGAGCGGGACACGCCGAACCACCGGACGACGCAGTGCCGATCGCCGAGTTGCGCGATGAGGCGACGGGTTGCCGCCGCTGCCCGCTGTGGCGCAATGCGACGCAGACGGTTTTCGGCGAAGGGCCTGAAGACGCCGAGGTGATCTTCGTCGGCGAACAGCCGGGAGACCAGGAGGATCGGGCCGGCAAACCTTTTGTCGGTCCGGCAGGGAGGATGCTCGACGCCACGCTGGAAGATGCCGACGTCGACCGTCGGAAGATCTATGTCACAAATGCGGTGAAGCATTTCAAATTCGAGCCGCGCGGCAAGCGGCGCATCCACTCCAAGCCCAATGCCGGCGAGGTGCAGGCTTGCCGCTGGTGGCTGGACAAGGAGATCGGCCGGATCGAGCCCCGTCTTGCCGTGGCGCTTGGCTCAACCGCAGCGCAGTCCCTGCTTGGCAAAGCGGTGCCGGTCTTGAAGAGACGCGGCGAGGTGATCGAGCGCGATGACGGCTTGCGCGTCTTCATCACAATCCACCCTTCGCTTATCCTGCGCATCCGCGAACCGGAGGACAAGGACGCCGAGCGCGAGCGGTTCCTCAACGATATGCGGAAGGTGAAGCGGCTGATGGCGGAGTGATTGTTCTACGCGCCTGAGCGGGTCTCGCGCAGACGCACGGGTCCTGCAACTTGGGAGATTGGCCGAAACGCCCGTCGCTTCGTCATCCACGGGCGAAGCAAGGAGCGAAGCGACGCGCGCAGACCCGAGGATCCTGTGTGTTGGTTCTGGTGTATGGTTGAAGTGGGAAGGAGACCGAGTGGA
>NZ_JAVIJB010000007.1:0-186171 GCF_033977165.1 Mesorhizobium captivum | reverse complement strand
GCGCAAAACGCGCAAAACTGTTCGCGATGTCCTCGCACACCTGTTCGCGATGTCCCCGGTCCAAACAAAGGGGAGAAGGGGGAGCCAGCGATTGGGTCGTTGCTGGAAGTGTTATCTTTGCTCCGCAGAGCTTTTCTATACTGTCTTGGCAGCTCTTGAGCCAATTCTTGTCCTGGGTTTTACTTCGGTCTGATCTACCCCCTCGGCCCTATCCAGAAACCCAGCAATCTCTTCCGGCAGGGTGCCGGTTTCCAGGAAGGGCGCATGGCCTTGGCCGACCACCGTGATCGCCTCCATGCCGGGATGGCGCTTTTCCATCTCCTCGAGGGTGGCCGCAGACAGAAGCTTCGAATTGCCGCCGCGAATCGCGAGCATCGGCACGGCGGCGAGCGCCTCGAATTGCGGCCACAGATCCGGCAGCGGCTTGCTGAAGTCGACGCCGGCCAGCGTGTCGATCAGGGCCGGGTCGAAATCCGGCATCAGCCCGGCCCCCGCAACACGGTAGATGGCAGTCACCATGCCCGCCCAGTCGGCCTCTGTGAGCACCGGAAAATCGGCGCCATGCACCTGCCGCTGCGCTTCGACCGCCTCGGCGAATGTCTTCGGTTTCGGCGCGCGATCGAGGTAGGAGCGGATATGGGCGAGGCCTTGCGCCTCGATCACCGGGCCGATGTCGTTGAGGACGATCGTCCTCAGCACGGCCGGCTTCAACGCGCCGAGCACATGGATGATCAGGCCGCCGCGCGAGGTGCCGATGAAGGCAGCCTCTTCGATGCCGAGTTCCGATAAGCCGGTGAGCACATCGCCGGCTTCGACACCGACATTATAGTGACCGATATCGGGATCGTAGTCGGATTGGCCGCGTCCGCGATAGTCGAAGGCGATGATCTTGCGCGGGCGCTTCGCCTCGCTGGAAAGGTAGAGCGCGAGCTCATGGAAGTCGCGGGCATTGCGCGTGAGGCCGGGCAGGCAAGCGACCGGCCAGACACCGGTGTTCGCCGCGCCATAGATTCGGGCATGGAGCTTCAGACCATCGGGCGCGGCGTAGAAGAAGTCGGAAAAGCCGTCGCTCGCCATCGGAATGCTGCTCCTCTCTGGGATGCCCGACAGCTACAGGCGAGCGCTGGAATGGTCAAATGGCTGAAGCTCCCCCTTCTCCCCTTGTGGGAGAAGGTGGCCGAGCGAAGCTCGGTCGGATGAGGGGTGCTCCAGCTTGGCAAGGACTTTCGTCACCAAGGATGCATGGTGACAATCTCCGGCGCCTCACTCCGTCCAACACCGCTCATCCGTCTCGGCGCTGCGCGCCGATCCACCCCCACAAGGGGAGAAGGGAAAAACCTCAACTCCGCCCGTTCACCAGATCGCCGACGATGTCGTACTTGCCTGAAATACGCATCTTGTAGACTTCGTAATTCTCCATCACGCGCTGCACGTAACTTCTTGTTTCCGTGTAGGGAATCCGCTCGATCCAGTCGACGACGGCGTCGACGTCCCTGCCGCGTGGGTCGCCGTATTTCGTCATCCATTGGGCGGCGCGGTTGGGGCCGGCATTGTAGCCGGCGAAGGTCAGTACATACGAGCCGTCGAAGCGGTCGAGCTGCTCGCCCAGGAAGGCGGAACCCAGCGTCGCATTGTAGCCGGCATCGGTCGTCAGCCGCGCTTGCGAAAAGCTCATGCCGGCTTTTTTCGCCAATTGCTTGGCGGTGCCCGGCATCAGTTGCAAAAGGCCGCGCGCGCCGGCGCTGGAAATCGCGCCGATGTTGAACTCGCTCTCCTGGCGAGCAATGGCGTAGGCCAGCGCCTTGCCGGAGCCGGAAATGTTGGCCGAATCCGGAATGACGCCCAGCGGATGCGACAGCGCGCCGACATCGATCCCGCGCGCCGCTGCGATCTTGCCGACTTTCAGCGCCATGAAATGGTTGCCCTGCTTTTCGGCCAGCACCGCCAGCAGCGCCAACTCGCCCGGGCTGGTCAGCTGCCCGGCAAGGTCGCGATAGAGCGTTTCGGCATAGCGGTCATAGCCTGCCTCCTGCAGCCGCTTGATCGCGCTCACCGCCTCGCGGCCCTCAAAACTCTGGCGGTCGGCCGCGCTCGGCTTCGGATAGACGATGTTGAGGGTCCTGAGGCCCACGCGCTCGCCGGCGAGCTGGCCATAGAAGGTCGTGCCATAGGCGGCCGCGCGGGTGAAGTAGTCCTTCGCGCTGCCCGGACCGCCGACTTCCGCGGCACGGCCGAGCCAGTAATAGGCGCGCGACAGCGACACCGGCCCCTGGGCGAGGTCGGCGATGCGAGAAAAATGCGCGGCGGCCGTCGCCGGGTCGTTCAGGCCGCGCAGCGCATACCAGCCGGCATGGAACTCGGCTTCGGCGGCGCTGGCCGGGCTCTCGGCCGCATGCATGGAGACAATTTTGTAGGCGGTCTTCATGTCGCCCTGGTCGACCAGTTCGCGCGAAAGAACGCGGCGCTCCACCCACCAGGCGTCAGGGTCGACCAGCGCTTCGCGGTCGGTCGGCGCCTTCATCACAATGGCAGCGGCGTCGGCAAACTTCTGCTGCCTGCGCAGATATTCGGCCTGGGCAAAGAAATAGCCGGCAGAACGTTGCGGCGCCGGCACGGCTTTGAGCAGCTTCGCCGCGTTCTTGTCCCCCTTGTCGGCCGCTGCCCATGCGTCCGCCAGTTGTTGCGCCCCGGCGAGGCCTGCGACACGCAGCGCCGAGGACGGCCGATCGGCATAGAACATGCGTTCCATCCGATAGCGGTGGTCGGCTGCGGGGATCAGCGTGCCGAACTCCTTGATGAAAGCGGCCTCGTCCTTCGCTTCCAGCTTCTCCGTGCGCCAGAAAGGCACCAGCACCGCGCGCGCCGCCGCGGCATTGCCAAGCGCCACCTGCGAACGGGCAAGGATCATCACGCCTTCCGGCGTCAGCGGCTGGCTGCGGCCGAAGGCCTGCACCACCACTTGCGGCGTCGGGTTCTCGCGACAGAGCGCGCGCTCGCTGTTCTTGCGCAGCGCTATCGTGCCCGGCCATCCAGGCAGCATTTTTGCCGCGTCGGCGATCTCGCCGCTCGGCACCTGGTCGCCGCCATAGAGCGCGATCGCCCAGGCCAGTATGTGCCGATCGAGCGAGGTGGCGGGCAGCGTGTCGCGCGCATTGCGCGAGCGGGCGATGTCATTGGCGGCGAGCGCGTCGAGGCCGCTCTTCAACTGGGCAATTTCGGCCGGGGCCTGAGCCGGCTGCGCCTGACCCGGAACCTGCGGCGCTTCGGGAGCGGGGATCGCCGCCGTCGCGCGCGCATCGACGCTGCCGCCGATCGCCATCCCCGGCATCAGCGCGATGGCCGCGCTGAGAAGCGCGAAGAGATGAGGCCGCCCCGTCGGCATTATTCTATCCTAGCACATTGTCGGCAGGCAGGGACGCTGAAGGTCTGGTCCCGCAGCCTAAACTCAGGTCGTCAAAGGCGCGTAAACAAAAGGTTATGGAGGCCGTTCGAATTCCCCCTGCTGGCATTATTGCGATGCTTGCCGCTGAACCATGTCGAGACTATGGTGCGCGGCTTCGCTTTCGGGTAGAAGGCGCGCAAATATACCGATCGACAAACACAGATGCATGTCGCCCAAAAGTGGGTACCGGTTTTGGGACAACGACATGCATAAACCAACAAAGTTCCAAGGAGTTTGGACGACATGCTGAGAGGCTCGCTGACTGCGCTCGTTACACCGTTCGAAAAGAGCGGGCGTTTCGACGAGAAAGCCTTTCGCGCGTTTGTCGAATGGCAGATCGCCGAGGGCACCAAGGGCCTCGTTCCGGTCGGCACCACCGGCGAGTCGCCGACGCTGTCGCATGACGAGCACCGCCATGTCGTGAAGGTCTGCATCGAGGTGGCCAAGGGCAGGGTGCCGGTTGTCGCCGGGGCCGGCTCCAACAACACCGAGGAAGCCGTCGGCCTGGTGCAATACGCCGAAAAGGCCGGCGCCGATGCAGCGCTGGTCGTCACGCCTTACTACAACAAGCCGACGCAGCGCGGCCTCTACGAGCATTTCGCTGCTGTCGCGAAGGCAACCAGGCTGCCGATCATCATCTACAACATCCCGCCGCGTTCGGTGATCGACATGACGCCGGAGACGATGGGCAGACTGCGTCACGACTTCAAGAACATCGCCGGCGTGAAGGATGCGACCGGCAAGGTCGAGCGGGTCTCCGAGCAGCGCATGACCTGCGGCAAGGATTTCATCCAGCTTTCCGGCGAGGATGCTTCCGCGCTTGGCTTCAATGCCCATGGCGGCGTCGGCTGCATCTCGGTGACCTCCAATGTCGCCCCGCGCCTTTGCGCCGAATTCCAGGAAGCGACGCTCTCCGGCGACAGCGCCAAGGCGCTCGAGCTGCAGGATCGGCTCCTGCCGCTGCACAAGGCGATCTTCATGGAGCCTGGCGTGTCCGGCGCCAAATACGCGCTGTCGAAGCTGGGCAAGGTCGAGAACGTGGTCCGCTCGCCGCTGGTGACGGTCGAAGCCTCGACCGCGGAGAAGCTCGACGCGGCCATGAAGCATGCCGGCTTGATTAACTAGGGATGAGGCGCCACCTCTCCGCATTATGAATCAAGTCAAGAAAGCCGACCCCAACAACCGGACGGTCGCCGAAAACCGCAAGGCGCGCTTCTCCTACGAGGTGCTCGACACGATCGAGACCGGCTTGGTGCTGACCGGCACCGAGGTCAAGTCGCTGCGTCAGGGCCAGGCCAACATCCAGGAAAGCTACGCCTCGGCCGAGGGCGGCGAGATTTGGCTGATCAATTCCTATCTGCCGGAATATCTGCAGGCCAACCGCTTCAATCATGAGCCGCGCCGGCGTCGCAAGCTGCTCGTCAGCAAGCGCGAGATGGCCAAGCTTGCGCAAAGCGTCGAGCGTGAGGGCATGACGCTGGTGCCGCTGAAAATCTATTTCAACGATCGCGGCCGCGCCAAACTCCTGCTCGCCATCGCACGCGGCAAGAAGCTGCACGACAAGCGCGAGACCGAGAAGCAACGCGACTGGTCGCGCGAGAAGGGGCGGCTATTGAAGGAACGTGGGTGAGAAACGCCCGGTCGGGTTGAGGCGCTGGCGGCGATAGTGCGGTACGACAGGGGAGAGCCGCTGAGTTGAAGAACCGGTTGATCCTCTGGGGCGTGGCAAGCCTGGTCCTTGCGGGCCTCGTCGTTGCGGGAGGCGTTTTCTATTTCCGCACCTACTCGCCGGACCGCATCCGGTTTCCGCTGAGGGGCATCGACGTCTCGCACCATCAGGGCAAGATCGACTGGCGGCGCGTTGCCGCCGACGATGTCGCATTTGCCGTCATCAAGGCAACCGAAGGCGGCGATCATGTCGATGACGCCTTCGCCGCCAACCTGCGCGAAGCCCGCGCCGCCGGCCTTGCCGTCGGCGCCTATCATTTCTTCACCTTCTGCCGGCCCGGCGCCGACCAGGCGAAGAATTTCATCGCCGTCGTGCCGCGCGGAGAGCCCTTACTGCCGCCGGTTGTTGACATCGAATTCGGCGGCAATTGTCCGCAGCGGCCGACGCCCGAGCAACTCGACGCCGAGCTTGCGGCATTCCTCGGTCCGGTCGAGGCCGCCTTCGGCAAGAAGGCGATCGTCTACCTGACCGACGACGCTGCGGCGGCCTATGCCCGGCAGATAGCCACGCGCCCGCTCTGGCTTCGCTCGTTGCTGCAGGAGCCGGACCGCGACGGCTGGATCTACTGGCAGTATCACAACCGAGGTCGCGTCGACGGCATCAACGGCGACGTCGACCTGAATGTTCTCCAGGGCGGACCGGCGAGGCTTGCGGAGCTTTTTGCAGCGCCACCAGGTTCTAGCCCCTCAGAAACGCTTCTATCTCGCTGAAGACATTGACGAACATCGCTTCCGTCAGCACGCCGGTATTGGTGTTGTAGCGCGAGCAGTGGTAGCTGGAAAACAGCGTGATGCCGCCGGCCTCCTGCCGTCCGCCGTGGCGGAACGGAAGCGCGGCGACACGTCCGCCCAGCGCCCTGACCGTCGACTGATGCGCGATCGAGCCCAATGCCAGAACGGCACGCAGATTCGGAAACCTGGCGATCGTCGGCACCAGGAATCTCCGGCAGGTGGCGATCTCCTCGCCCGCCGGCTTGTTCTCCGGCGGCACGCAGCGCACGGCATTGGTGATCGCCGTGCCGACGAGCTCTAGCCCGTCATCGGGCCTCGCCTTAAATTCGCCGCGCGCCAAGCCATGCGCGATGAGCGTGCCGTAGAGCAGGTCGCCAGCATAGTCGCCGGTGAAGGGACGCCCGGTGCGGTTGGCGCCGCGCAGGCCGGGCGCCAGCCCGACGATGAGAAGCCTGACCGAGTCCTCGCCCTCCGGCGGCATGAAGGTCGGCACCGGCGCGTTGAACCAGCTCGGCTCGCGCTCGCGCAAGGTGGCGATGAAGTCGTGCAACCGCGGGCAGAGCGGGCAATCGCGATCGGGTTCGGGGGAAGCCGCGGCGTTCAAGGCCGCCGCTCTCAATAGTCGTCCTCGTCGGCTTCAGCCGGCTCTGGCCGGCGTACCGGCCGTTCCGACGGGTCGCGGCCGACCTCGTTCTTCAATGTCATCAGGTCGATGAAATGGTCGGCCTGGCGGCGCAAATCGTCGGAGATCATCGGCGGCTGCGAGGCCATGGTCGAGATGATCGACACTTTGCGGCCGCGCCGCTGCAGCGCCTCGACCAGCGTACGGAAATCGCCGTCGCCGGAGAAGATGACATAGTGGTCGACGACGTCGGCGAGCTCCAGCGCATCGACGGTGAGCTCGATGTCCATATTGCCTTTTATCTTGCGCCGGCCGGTCGAGTCGGTGAACTCCTTGGCGGGCTTCGTCACCACCTTGAAGCCGTTGTAGTCCAGCCAGTCGATCAGCGGCCGGATCGAGGAATATTCCTGATCCTCGACCAGCGCGGTGTAGTAGTAGGCCCGGAGCAGATAGCCGCGCTTCTGGAAACTCGCGAGAAGCTTGCGGTAGTCGATGTCGAAGCCCAGCGCCCGCGACGTGGCGTAAAGATTGGCGCCGTCGATGAAAAGAGCGATCTTTTCACGGGGATCGAACATTGAAAAACATCCCTTTTTCGAAAATTGCTGTCGTCTAAATGCGCGTGACGGGCAGGCCGATAATGGTCCCTCTTTGCCGTCCCATTCGAGATAACGCCAGATTTATGGATATCCAAGGGCGCGGACGCGGATTGCAAGCAATTGTGATCGGCACTATGTGAACGGCGGGACGATGTCCGGTTGTTGAGCCGGGCAAGGGGTTCGTGGCTGTCGCTGCCGCCATAATGCTTGTATTTCGGCGGCGTCCTTGTTATGGAGCCCGCCAGTTTTCCATCAAATCCACGCATGAAAGGGGCAGTCCATGGCCCGCGTAACCGTTGAAGATTGCATCGACAAGGTCGATAACCGTTTCGAGCTCGTGCTGCTCGCTGGCCACCGTGCCCGCCAGATCAGCCAGGGCGCGCAGATCACCGTTCCTCGCGACAATGACAAGAACCCGGTCATCGCGCTGCGCGAGATCGCCGAGGAGACGCTGTCGCCCGACGACCTCAAGGAAGACCTGATCCATTCGCTGCAGAAGCATGTCGAGGTGGACGAGCCGGAGGCCGACGGCGAGGCGATTGCCGACCAGACCGGCGCCGCCACCGCTGCTGCCGACACCGACGATGCCGAAGAGAATATCGCCTTCGACCGGATGAGCGAGGAAGACCTGCTCGCCGGCATCGAGGGTCTGGTGCCGCCGGAAAAGAGCGACGACTACTAAGAGCTTTTGATAATTCCGCTCAGCCGATAGTTGAGCGGATTCTGAAAAGCTCCGGAGGTTGCCTGGATCAAGCATCCGGCACTTCCGTATCGTCAGTTTCGTGGCTATCTATGGGATGCGTCGCACGCCGGTGCGGCGCATCAATCATTTCAGCACCGCGAGATCCCGCCCATGATGCGTCAGTATGAGCTTGTCGAGCGCGTGCAGCGCTACAAGCCAGACGTAAACGAGGCGCTGCTCAACAAGGCCTATGTCTATGCCATGCAGAAGCATGGCCATCAGAAGCGTGCCTCGGGCGATCCCTATTTCTCGCATCCGCTGGAAGTCGCGGCCATTCTCACCGAAATGCACATGGACGAGGCGACGATCGCCGTTGCCCTTTTGCACGACACGATCGAGGACACGACCGCGACCAGGGCCGAGATCGACGAGCTGTTCGGCCCCGAAATGGGCAAGCTGGTCGAAGGCCTGACCAAGCTGAAGAAGCTCGATCTGGTCTCCAAGAAGGCCGAGCAGGCCGAGAACCTGCGCAAGCTGCTGCTTGCGATCTCCGAGGACATTCGCGTTCTCCTGGTCAAGCTCGCCGACCGCCTGCACAACATGCGCACGCTCGACCATATGCCCGAGTCCAAGCGCCTGCGCATCGCCGAGGAGACGATGGACATCTATGCGCCGCTCGCCGGGCGCATGGGCATGCAAGGCATGCGCGAGGAACTGGAAGAGATCGCCTTCCGCTACATCAATCCGGAAGCCTATCGTGCGGTCACCGCGCGGCTCGCCGAGATCTTCGAGCGCAACAAGGGCGTGCTGGACGAGATCGAGAAGGCGCTGTCGGGCCTGTTCGAAAAGCATGCGATCAAGGCCATCGTCAAAAGCCGGCAGAAGAAGCCGTGGTCGGTCTTCCGCAAGATGGAGGCCAAGGCGCTGTCCTTCGAGCAGCTCTCCGACATCTTCGGTTTCCGCGTCGTCGTCGATACGGTCGAGGACTGCTATCGCGCGCTCGGCGCCATCCACACCGCCTGGTCGATGGTGCCCGGCCGCTTCAAGGACTACATTTCGACGCCAAAGCAGAACGACTACCGGTCGATCCATACCACCATCGTCGGCCCGTCACGCCAGCGCGTCGAACTGCAGATCCGCACCCGCGAGATGAACAAGATCGCCGAATACGGCGTCGCCGCGCACTCGATCTACAAGGACACAGGCGGCAAGGCGAATGGCGCTGCGCACGCGATCTCCAAGGAGACCAACGCCTATGCCTGGCTGCGCCGCACCATCGAGCAGCTGGCTGAAGGCGACAATCCTGAGGACTTCCTGGAAAACACCAAGCTGGAGCTGTTCCAGGATCAGGTGTTCTGCTTCACGCCCAAGGGCATGCTGATTGCATTGCCGCGCGGCGCTACCCCAATCGACTTCGCCTATGCCGTCCACACCGATGTCGGCGACACCTGCGTCGGCGCCAAGGTCAATGGCCGCATCATGCCGCTGATGACGGAGTTGAAGAACGGCGACGAGGTCGAGATCATCCGCTCCAAGGCGCAGGTACCGCCCGCCGCCTGGGAATCGGTCGTCGTCACCGGCAAGGCGCGCGCCGCCATCCGCCGCGCCACCAAGAACGCCATCCGCAAGCAATATTCCGGGCTCGGCGCTCGCATCCTGGAGCGCGCCTTCGAGCGCGCCGGCAAGAGCTTCGCCAAGGAGAATCTGAAGCCGGTGCTGCACCGGCTGGCGCGCAAGGACATCGAGGACGTGCTGGCCTCCGTTGGGCGCGGAGAGCTTGCATCCGCCGACGTCATGAAGGCGGTGTTTCCCGACTATAAGGACGAGCGCGTCACGGTCGCGGCGCCCAAGCAGCGCGAGGAAGGTTGGTCGAAAATCCGCAACGCCGCCGGCATGCTGTTCCAGATGCCGGGACGCGCCCCGCGCAAGGACAAGGACCAGCAGCGCGACGGCGCGGTGCCGATCCGCGGCGTGCGCGGCGATCTGCCGGTGCGCTTCGCGCCGGAAGGGGCGGTGCCCGGCGACCGTATCGTCGGCATCATCCAGCCGGGAACCGGCATCACCATCTATCCGATCCAGTCGCCGGCGCTGCAGGCGTTCGACGACCAGCCGGAGCGCTGGATCGACGTGCGCTGGGACATCGACGAGAGCACCAAGGAGCGCTTCCCCGCGCGCATCTCGGTCACCGCCATCAATGCGCCCGGATCGCTCGCCGACATAGCGCAGGTCGTCGCGTCCAACGACGCCAACATCCACACGCTGTCGATGGTGCGCACCGCGCCTGATTTCACCGAGATGCTGATTGACCTCGAAGTCTGGGACCTGAAGCACCTCAACCGGCTGTTGTCGCAGCTCAAGGACAATTCGAGCGTCAGCGACGCACGGCGCGTGAATGGGTGAATAGTGAATAGTGAATAGTGAAATAGAAGGTGCTCTCACTACCATTCACCATTCACCATTCACCATTCACCACTCGCCACTCGCCAAGGCATGGAGCGAACAATGAACACTGACGAAGTGCTGGGCATTTTCCGCGAGGCCGGCGCGGTTCTCGAAGGCCATTTCATCCTGACGTCGGGCCTGCGCAGTCCGATCTTTCTGCAGAAGGCGCGTGTCTTCATGCATGCCGACAAGACCGAGCGCCTGTGCAAGGCGCTGGCCGAGAAGATCCGAAAAGGTGTGCCGGGCCGGATCGACTATGTCGTCGGCCCCGCGATCGGCGGCCTGATCCCGGCCTACGAGACGTCGCGCCATCTCGGCATTCCGGCGATCTGGGTCGAGCGGGAAGGCGGCGAGTTCAGGCTCCGCCGCTTCGAGATCGCCAAGGGATCGCGCGTCATCATCGTCGAGGACATCGTCACCACCGGCCTCTCGATCCGCGAGACCATCGAATGCCTGCGCGAGCTCGGCGCCGAAGTGGTGGCGGCCGCCTGCATCATCGACCGCTCGGCCGGAAAGACCGATGTTGGCGTGCCGCTGGTCGCGCTCGCCGAATATGAGGTGCCGGCCTATCCGCCGGACCGCCTGCCGCCGGAGCTTGCCGCCATCCCGGCCGTCAAGCCCGGCAGCCGCAACATCTGAAGTCGCGATGTGTGAAAACAAGCACTTGAGCGCACTGTTTGAATCTCTTTGCCAGCGATGCGCGTCGAGATCGCGATGATCGCCGGCATCGACCACTTCGTGCTGACGGTCCGCTCGGTGGAAGCGGCCTGCGATTTCTACCAGCGCGTTCTGGGTATGCGGCGGCTGGACGAGCCGAGCCGGCCGACCGCGCTTCTCTTTGGATCGCAAAAGATCAACCTGCACGAGGTCGGCCGTACTTTCGAGCCGAAGGCAAAGACGCCGACGCCGGGCTCCGGCGATTTCTGTCTCGTCGCGGCAGTGCCTCTTGCCGATATCCGCGCCAGCCTCGAGGCCAATGGGGTGGCGATCGAAGTCGGCCCAGTCGAGCGCACCGGCGCCCGTGGCAGGATGATGTCGGTCTATTTCCGCGATCCAGACGACAATCTGGTCGAGGTCAGCGAGTATCTGGAATAGCTGCAGGTCCGCTCAACCGAGATCGAGCTTCATCGCGCAGCGACGGTCCAGCGGCATGCCGTGCTCGGCCTCGCTGCTGAGCAGGCCGGAGAGCCGCTCGTCGACCTCTGCCCCCTCCAGAATGCGGAAGCCGAACTTCCGGTAGAATGGCGCGTTCCAGGCGACGTCGCGAAACGTGGTCAGCATCAGCACCGCCAGTCCGCGCCGCCTGGCGTCCTTGATTGCCCGTTCAAGCAAGGCGCTGCCGATGCCCGAACCCTGCCGGTCGAGGCGCACGTCGAGCTCCCAGATGTGCAGCGCAAAGCCTTCGAGCCCGGCGCTCAGGAAGCCCACCGGTCGGTCCTGGTCATCGGCGGCGACCCAGCACGCGCCTTCGGCGATCAGCGCGCGCTGCCGCTCGGCGCTCACATTGTCGCCATCGGCAAGCCAGGCCAGCTCCGGGATAGCGCGGAACGCCAGCCCGGCGGACTGCTCGATATCGGGCAATACATCGGCGTCGCCGGCCCGCGCCGGTCGAATGGTGATCATCGGCTTCATTCCGGTGCTTTTCCTCAGTTTCGCCAGAATGGCGCTCTTGTTACCGTCTGCGGCAGACCATCGCGGGCGCGTTTCATTGTTCCGCGGCCCAACCGTCGCTATATCAAAGTTTTGTTGCCTTCCTGCGCCCTCGAAGCGCAAGATATGTTGTCGCGACCCGGGTGGCAGGGGAGCGTGTGTTGGACCGGGAACTGAAACAGAGTGCTTTTTCGACGCCGAGAGCCTGATGGCCTTGTGGAGCGGGTGCGTACTTATCTTTGGCCGCGCCGCTCGTTCTCGCGCTCTGTGCAATATTTCTCCAAGCGCATCCTGCGGCTGAAGGCGACGCCTCATTCCGTGGCGGCCGGCGTCGCGGCGGGCGTCTTCGCCTCCTTCTTCCCGCTTGGCTTCCACTTCGTCATTGCCGCCGTGCTATGCTGGATCATCGCCGGCAATCTGGTGGCGGCGGCGCTCGGCACGGTGTTCTTCGGCAATCCGCTGACCTTCCCGCTGCTCTGGGGCGCCTCCTGGGAGACCGGCAAGCTCATCCTGCATGAACGCCTGCCCAAGCATGGGCCGCCCGAGCATCTGGGCGAAATGATGCACACGCTTTCCTTCGCCAAGCTGTGGCATCCGATTCTCGAGCCTATGCTTCTCGGCGCCGTGCCGCTCGGGCTGATCTTCGGGCTTGTCTTTTACGGTGTCACACGCTGGGGCATGACCGTGTTTCGCGAGCAGCGGAAGAAACGCATGGCCGAACGAGCCGAGAAGGCCAAGCGCGCTGGCGGGCGGGAAGTGCCCGCGGAATGATCATCGGCATCGGCAGCGACCTGATCGACATCAGACGTATCGAGAAGTCGCTGGAGCGGCACGGCCGGCGCTTCATCCAGCGCATCTACACCGAGGTCGAGCAGGCAAAATCGGAAAAGCGCGCGGCGCGTGCCGCCTCCTACGCCAAGCGCTTCGCCGCCAAGGAGGCTTGCGCCAAGGCGCTTGGCACCGGCATGGCCGAGGGCGTCTTCTGGCGCGACATGGGCGTGGTCAATTTGCCCAGCGGCGCGCCGACCATGGCGCTGACCGGTGGCGCCGCCGCCAGGCTGGAGAAAATCCTGCCCAAGGGCCACCGTGCGCTGATCCACCTCACCATCACCGACGATTTTCCGCTTGCTCAAGCCTTTGTGATCATCGAGGCAGTGCCCGCCGAACAAGCGCCACATTGATTCCATCTGACCACGGGCGGCATGACGTTGCCCAGCGCGCGCCGAGACTCTATACCAACCAACGCACAATCGAGGACGACATGAGCGTGGCTGAAAAATCGCAGAAGAAATCCGGCGGGCTTGGCGAAACCTTCTCCGTCATCATCCAGGCTCTGCTGCTCGCGCTCGTGATCCGCACGCTGCTGTTCCAGCCCTTCTCCATCCCGTCCGGCTCGATGCGGCCGACGCTGCTCGAAGGCGACTATCTCTTCGTCACCAAATGGGCCTACGGCTATTCGCGCTATTCGCTGCCCTTCGGCCCGAACGTGTTCTCCGGCCGCATCTGGGGCTCCGAGCCCAAGCGCGGCGACGTGGTCGTGTTCAAGTTCCCGCCGGATCCGTCCGTCGACTACATCAAGCGCGTCGTCGGCCTGCCCGGCGACAAGATCCAGGTCAAGGACGGCCAGCTCTCCATCAACGGCGTCGCCGTGCCGCGCGAAAAGGTTGGCCAGATCGACAATCCCGACATCACCGAGGTCGACCGTCCCGTCGACGTCTATCGCGAGACGCTGCCCAACGGCGTCACCTATGACACGCTCGATCTGACGCCCAATTCGATCGGCGACAACACGCGCGAGTTCGATGTGCCGCCCGGCCACTATTTCATGATGGGCGACAACCGCGACAATTCCTCCGACAGCCGCTTCACCGTCGGCTTCGTGCCAGCCGAGAACCTTGTCGGCCGCGCCAACGTCATCTTCTTCTCGATCGCCGACGGCGCGAGCCCGTTGGAAGTCTGGAAGTGGCCGTCGCTGATGCGCGTCGGGCGCCTGTTCCATTTCGTCCACTAGAGCGATGGCGGCCACCAAGCGTTTGACCGCCGATGCCCTTGCCGAAGCGCTTGTCGAGCGCACCGGCCACGCCTTCGCCGATCGCCAGCGCCTGCAGCGCGCGCTGACCCACGCCAGCGCGCGCTCGACCCGTGCCGGCGTCGACTACGAACGCTTCGAATTCCTGGGCGACCGCGTTCTCGGCCTTGTCGTGGCCGATATGCTGCTCGCTGCCTTCCCCGACGCGGCCGAGGGCGAGTTGTCGCTGCGCCTCAACGCGCTGGTCAATGCCGAGGCGCTGTCCGAGATCGCCGAAGAGATCGGCCTGCCGGAACTGGTCCGCGCCGGCTCCGATTTGCGCAACCTTGAGGGCCGCAAGCGCACCAATCTGCGTGCCGACGCGCTGGAATCGCTGATTGCCGTGCTTTACCTGGATGGTGGCTTTGAGACTGCCCGCGCGTTCATCCACCGCTATTGGCAGCCGCGCTCGCAAGCGATCGGTGCTGCCCGCCGCGACGCCAAGACAGAATTGCAGGAATGGGCGCATCAGGCGGCGTCGGGCGCCGTCCCGGCCTACCGGGTGGATGCTCGCGAGGGACCTGATCACGATCCGCTGTTCACCGTCAGCGTCAAGGTTGGCCACTTTGCGCCGGCAATCGGCAGCGGCCGTTCCAAGCGCGAGGCCGAACAGGCCGCGGCCGCGGCCCTGTTGCTGCGCGAAGGCGTATGGAGCGCTGCATGACCGGCACCGAAGCTCCTGAAGCACCCGCCACGCGCTCCGGCTTCGTCGCGCTGATCGGCGCGCCCAATGCCGGCAAGTCGACGCTGGTCAACCAGCTGGTCGGCGCCAAGGTCTCGATCGTCACCCACAAGGTGCAGACGACGCGCGCGATCGTGCGCGGCATCGCCACGCATGAGAATGCGCAGATCGTCTTCGTCGACACGCCCGGTATCTTCAAGCCGAAGCGGCGGCTGGACACGGCGATGGTCACCACCGCCTGGGGCGGCGCCAAGGACGCGGACGTCGTGGTGCTTCTGATCGATGCTGAGCGCGGCATCAGGGGCGATGCGGATGCCATTCTCGACCGGCTGAAGGACGTCAGGCAGCCGATGCTGCTCGTCCTCAACAAGGTCGACCGCGTCAAGCCGGAGACGCTTCTTTCGCTGGCGGCGACAGCGAACGAGCGTGTGCCGTTCAAGCGCACCTTCATGGTCTCGGCCCTCACCGGCTCCGGCTGCAAGGATCTGCTCGACTATCTCGCCGGGACGCTTCCCGTTGGGCCCTGGTACTATCCGGAAGACCAGATCTCCGACCTGCCGATGCGCCAGCTCGCGGCCGAGATTACGCGAGAGAAACTTTATCTGCGGCTGCATCAGGAGCTTCCCTATTCCTCCCATATCGAAACCGAGAAATGGGAAGAGAAGAAGGACGGCTCGGTGCGCATCGAGCAGGTCATCTATGTCGAGCGCGACAGCCAGAAGAAGATCGTGCTCGGCCACAAGGGCGAGACGATCCGCGCCATCGGCCAGGCCGCGCGGGCGGAGATCGCCGACATCCTCGAGCAGAAGGTGCACCTCTTCCTGTTCGTGAAGGTGCGCGAGAACTGGGGCGACGACCCCGAGCGCTACCGCGAGATGGGATTGGAGTTTCCCAACTGATGCAAGTCGCCCAAAAGTGCGACGCGGTTTTGGGATAACGACATGCAAAACTCAGAAGTCGACATCGATGCGGAGCTGGTGCGCCGGCTGGTCGGCGCGCAGTTTCCTCAATGGCGGCATCTGGCGGTCAGCCCTGTCGTCTTTGGCGGCTGGGACAATCGCACCTTCCATCTCGGCGACGAAATGACGGTCAGGCTGCCAAGTGCGGCTCCTTATTCGCTGCAGGTCGAGAAGGAGCATCGCTGGCTGCCGCAGCTCGCGCCGCTTCTGCCTCTGCCGATCCCGGTGCCGCTCGCCATGGGCGAGCCGGCGGATGGCTATCCGTGGCACTGGTCCGTTTACCGCTGGATCGAAGGCGAGACGGCAAAGACCGGGCGCATCGCCGACCTTCGAGAGTTCGCGGTCAGGCTCGCCGAGTTCCTCGTGGCCCTGAAGCGGATCGATCCGACCGGCGGGCCGGGGCCAGGCCAGCACAATTTCTATCGCGGCGGACCGCTGACCGTCTATGACGGGGAGGCGAGGCGGGCCGTCGCCGCGCTCGAAGGCGAGATCGATACCCAGGCCGCTACCATCGTCTGGGAAGCGGCCCTTGCTGCCGCATGGCACGGCTCGCCCGTCTGGTTCCATGGCGATGTCGCCTGGGGCAATCTCTTGGTCGAGGACGGCCGCTTGAGCGCGGTCATCGATTTCGGCACCTCCGGCGTCGGCGACCCGTCCTGCGACCTGGCGATCGCCTGGACGTTCTTCGAGGGTGAAAGCCGCGAGGCGTTTCGCACCCGCATCGCCGTCGATCGGGCGACCTGGGCGCGCGGCCGCGGCTGGACGCTGTGGAAGGCGCTGATCACGGTCGCCGGACATGACGCCAACCAGGCCGAGATCGGGAAAGCCTGGCGCGTGATCGGCGAGGTGCTTGCCGACCACAAGCGTTGGGCGTGATGGGCAAAATGGTGGCGTCAAGGGGATGGACGACCGGAAATGCGCGAAGCGGTCATCCGTCGCCAGTACTCGAATGACCGCAATAGGGGCCGAAGGCAGATGGTTCGCTTGTGGTGCGGGGAAGAACGATAGCGGACGTTAAATCTAAGGATCCGATGTCCTGAGTTGACCCAATCGAGCCATTCTCGCAGGCAAGCTCGACTGTCTTGAATGTGGCAAAATACGGCATTGGTGACACCTCGCCGTATGAGCCGTCGATGAAACACGCGGAAAGAGGGGATTTGCTACCTAGTGCTGGTGGGCTCGGTTTCCTTTCAGAGCAACCGATAGTATGATCCGCCGGGGTCAGGCCAACAATGGACCGCAAGCTTTCCGCGATTCTTGCCGCAGATGTAGTGGGCTATTCGTCTCTGATGGAGCGCGACGAGGCCGGTACGTTCGAGCGCCTTCGTGCCGGACGCAAAGAACTGTTCGAACCCGAAATTGCTCGCCACCACGGCCATATCTTCAAGCTGATGGGCGATGGGATGCTGGCCGAATTCGGCAGTGTCGTCGATGCCGTCGAATGTGCAGTGTCGCTGCAGCGCGGCCTGTCCGAGCGCAACGCCTCGCTTCCCGAGGCGGAACAAATCCTGGTGCGGATCGGTATCAACCTCGGCGAGGTGATCGTTGACGGCAACGACCGGTATGGCGATGGGGTCAACATCGCGGCCAGACTTCAGCAGTTAGCGGAACCGGGCGGCATCTGCGTCTCGGGAAAAGTGGCCAAGGAGGTCGAGAGGAAGCTGGCGTTCACATTTGAGTCAATGGGCGAACAGAGGGTTAAGAACATCACCGAACCGGTTCGGGCGTATCGCGTACTGCTTGACCCAGCGGCAGCGGGCAAGACCCTCCATGCTCGTCGCCAGCCGCGCGCCTGGCGTTTTCCAGTCGCAGCGGGTGTTCTCATCCTGGCTCTCGGCCTTGCAGCAGCATGGTGGCAGCCGTGGGAGAGACCTGCACAGGCTGTCGTTCCGACCGTCAGCGTGGCAGCCGACATCCGGCCCTCGCTAGTCGTCCTGCCTTTCGACAATCTCAGCGACGACAAGGAACAAGAATATCTCGCAAACGGCTTCACCGAGGATCTGACGACCGCACTGGCGCGTGTGCCGGGTCTTTTCGTCTTCTCCCCCAACGCGGCCTCCGTTTACAAGGACAAGGACCCGAAGCCGGAGGAGATTGCGGCGGCATTGGGCGTCCGGTACCTGCTGAAAGGCTCGATTCGCCGCGTCGGCGACGACATGCGCATCAATGCGCAGCTGATCGATGGCTCGACATCCAGGCATCTCTGGGCGGAGCGTTTCGACGGCCAATGGGCGGACGTATTCGCGCTGCAGGACAGGGTTGTCAGCAGCATCGCGGGCGCGCTCCAGCTCCGCCTGGTGGGCGGCGCGCCGTCCGCCCGGGCGGGAGGCACAAGTAATCCCGAGGCCTATGAGGCCTATCTCAAGGGGATGGACATCTACAACCGTATCAACACGCCCGAGGAGTTTGCGCAGGCTGTGAAGCATTTCCAGCAAGCGCTGCAACTCGACCCCGATTTCGGCGCGGCGTACGCCCAGCTCGCCTGGGCCTATTGGGACGCGGATGTCACTCGGGCCGTAGTAATGGGGCTTACGGAGGACGAGGCCCATGACAAGATCTATGAAACCCTGAAAGCGGCGGCCAGGTATCCTTCGCCGGGCTACTATCAGCTCGTCGCTGAGTTGATGGTCCGCGAGCACGACTCGGACGACGCAGTCACCGTTCTTCTGAAGTCGGTGGCGCTCGATCCCAGCGATACTTGGAACTATCTCTCGCTGGCCAATGCCCTGAATTTCAACGGCAGGCCGAAGGAAGTGCAGAGCTATCTCGATGCGGCTACGCGCGTCGACCCAAACTCGTGGATGGACTACAGGCGCTACCAAGCCGGACTGGCCGAGTTCGGCCAGGAGAAGTTTGAGGACTCGGTTCGCTCTATCGAGAAGATGGACCTTAAATCACCCGATTCACGGGCGAATTTCTACGCCCTGCAGGTCCTTATTTCGGCTTATGGGCATCTTGGGCGCACAGACCAGGCCGCGCCCGCTTTGGAAACGCTTAGGAAGGTTGTTGCGCGGAGAATGGAATGGGAGCTGAGCCAGTTGATCACCCAGGATTACATGGTGTTCAAGAATACGGCCGATATCGAACGCCTTTTGGCCGGGCTGACCAAGGCAGGTGTGCCCGAGCTGCCGGCATTGGCAAAGGCAGGCATGAATCCGAAGGACCGGCTCACAGGGGCGGAAATAAGGTCTCTCATGTTCGGCCACGAAACGCGCGGAAAATTGGTAAACCCCACGTTCCTGCCGATGCAGCGCACAACCTCGGTCGACGGCGCCGTCAGCGAAACCGTTGGCCGGAGAACCCGCACAGGAACCTCGTGGGTGCAAGGCAATTTCTTGTGCAACGCCTTCCCCAGAGAACAGACAAGCTGTGGGGCGATTTTTCGCAATTCATTCAGAACGCCTAGGCGTCAGGACGAATACAAGAGCGTATACCGTTGGGAACAATTTGAATTTTCGGTCGTCGAGTGAGCTCCCAAAATGCTGCAAGGGCTGAAAGTCGGCTTGCGCATATGCATGCGACCTTGTTCGCCATAACCGCAGACGACCGGAATTGGCCCAAAAGCTGCATGGGTCCAGTGCATTGGCGATGTCCGCTTTTGGTGAATCGACGGGACAGTAGGAATGACTGCCAATGGGCGCGAAGCTGCCCTTTCGCGTCGTGGAAGACGGACGTCGGCTTGGTCAAGAAGCCGAAGTCGGGCCGGAACCTCTTGGGCCAATTCCTGAGCGGTCCTTGCTAGGAAACCTCGGTCTGGTCGGGCGCATCGCGCCCTTCATCGGGCGGACCGTCCTGGGTAACCGAGGTCTTGCGCTGGCGTTTGGGCGACTTGGCCGACGCCGCGTTTGTCGCCGCGCCGCGCTTGGGCTTTCCCGTCGTCGGCCCGGGACGCTGCCGCTTGATGCGCGGCAGTGGTGACTTGCCCGCCTTGTCTTCGCCGCCCATGTAGAACGTGACATGGGGGAAAGGTATCTCGATGCCGCGCTCGTCGAAGACCTCCTTGATGATCTCGTTATAGGCGCGACCCAGGGCAAAATGCTTTCCGGGCTTGGTCTTGATGCGGGCCCTGACCAGAATGGCGGAGTCGGCGAACTCGGTCACGCCATGCATCTCGAGGCCGCCGATGATGTCGCCCGCGAACCCGGCCTCCTTCAGTTTGTCGAAGGCGTCGTGCATCGCCTGCTTCACCTCAGGTATGCTGGCCTCGTAGTCCACGCCGATCGACGCGACGTGATAGCTGAAGTTCTTCATGAAGTTCGTCACGGCATCGACGGAAGAGAACGGTATAAGGTGATAGGCGCCGTCGAGGGTGCGCAGCGACACGGAACGAATTGTCAGTCGCTCAACGGTGCCGGTGACCCCTCCTGCGGTCACCACATCGCCTTCATTCATCGCGTTCTCGAACTGTATGAAGGCGCCGGTGATGATGTCCTGCACGAGTTTTTGCGCGCCGAAGCCGACCGCAAGGCCGACAACGCCGGCGCCGGCAAGCAGTGGGCCGATGTTTACGCCGAATTCGGACAGGACCAGCATGACGATGAGGACGCCCAGCGCAACCACAAAGGCGTTGCGGAACAGGGAGAGAAGCGTCCGTTCGCGTGGGGAGGGGACATGGCCGTAATTCGGATTGAGGCGATATTCCACCCACGACTGGACGGCGAGATAGATCAGGCCGCCGACCAGCATTATCAGGATCGCGGAAACGATTGACACGGCGAAGCGCTGGCCGACTTCGCTCGACAGCCACCCGACAACGTCTGCCGCTCGCCAGAATTGGGCGATGACCAGCAACACAACCGCGGCGACCAGGATGCGAACCATCCTGAGCACGTTGGGAACAAAGGCATTGAGGCGCCGCTCGAGCAACGGAAGCCGCTCGCTGACTTCGGCGGGCAGGTTTATCCCGGCTCCGGCGACCCGCGCGATCACGCCTGTCAGCAGCACGCCTATGGCCACCGCGACGATCGACTGGACGGTGGCCGCAAGAACGAACGGCAGGGCCATTGCGGGAGCCGCGAGCCACAGAACAAAGACGAGGACCAGGTATCCGATCGCCACGACGTGCCAAAGCCTGGCGAGGCTGGCCAGGAACCTGCCCAGAATGTCGGTTCGGCGGGTCTCGCTGCGGCGCAGCAGCAATCGCCGTACCTGATCGCGGTTCTGCAGGATGATGATCAGGGCGAGCACTAGCGCGGCAAACATCACGACCACGCGGACCACTTGCGCGGCGTCTTCCGAGACGTTGATCGCAACGATCGGCGCGAGGAAGAACGTGGTGTAGCCGACCACGCTGACGAAGCGGCTCAGCCAGAAATACCAGTATGCTGCCGTTGTATCGCTCAACGTCCAGATCCGCAGCGCGGGCCATCTCGGGGCAAGCAGTGTGCGCGCAAGGACCTTGATGAACTCGATGACCAGAAAGGCGTTTAGGAACAGCGCACGGTTCATCTCCGCCTGGCCCGCCTGGTCGATAACGAATGCGGAGAGCGAAGACACCGAACCGATTGCCCAGGCCGCGAGCACGGTGAGCGCGTCGGCCAGCGCGGACAACCCGATGAAGCCGAACCGCTCGAACCTGCCGCCACGTGTCGCGGCATTGGCGAATGCGCGCTGGAACCGTCCAAAGGCCAGCCGCAACGCGAGGTAGACGGCGAAGGTGAGGACCACGACAAGGGCGCTGTTGCGCACGGCGTTCCAAAGGCTCTGCACATCGATCGAGACGCCTCCGGAAAAGACGCCGGCAATTCTCTCGACGAGGGCGGCGATCGTCTTGATCAGGCCGGAAGCGCTCTCTGCCGCGTCCCTCGTATACGCGGCGACTTCCTGTGCAATCGTCGTTTCAGGCGCTGCCTCGGCGGCCGGCTGGCGGCCTTCCGCGGCCGCGGCGCGCAGCTTGTCGATCAGGCGGTGCCGCGCCTGATCATTCTCCAGGATGGTGATGAGCGCTTCGACGTCCGCGTTCGGCTCGCCGGGCTTGGAACCCCCTTGTTGTACGGCCGGCTGGGCGAAGCTTGGTGCGCCGCAGAGCAGTAGAAACAACAACAGAGAAATTAGAGTTCGCATTGCTGGCCCAGGCGGAAAATATGGATCGGGGCGCGTGCTGCCGGCGCCGGCTCGGACATTCTTGCAAAATCGCAGGCAGCCGCGTCTTCGCATTGGTGCCGTTCATCTAGGGCGAACCTGCCGAAGTGGAAGTTGATACCTTCGTTGAGCGCGGCGCATTTTCGTCCCTCCTTGGCGACGCGCTCAGGTGTCATAACGAACTTTGCCGCCGATCGTTGCCGGGTTGGCCAAGAGCTGGCGGATGGTTACCGCGGCGTTGGTCCGTCTAAGATGGATCGACGGCGGGAAGGCGAATACCGGCACGTCACTGCTGTTATGACCGAGCCTTGGGATCCCCGCCATCCAAGGCGGCTCGGCCGCGGCGCTCGATTTCGGCCGGCGACAAATCCTCCTTCCATGTCAGCAGTACCCAGACATGGCCGAACGGGTCGCGCACGCTGGCCGAGTTCGCGCCGTAGAACATCTCCGTTGGCGGCTGGACCTGCTCGCACCCTGCCGCTACCGCACGGGCCAGAACCACTGCATTGTCGTCCACCATCAGATGCAGGCCCGCCGTGCATGCCCCGACCTGCCGTGGCTCATCGTATAGCTCACTGGTCGGATCGCCCAACATTACCGTTGCATTGCAGATAGCAAGCTCGCAGTGCACGATCCGTCCATCCGGCGCTGCGATGCGTAACACCTCTTCGGCGCCGAACGCCTTGGCGTAGAAGGCCACGGCTTTGGCCGCGCCCTGGATATAGATGTGCGGAACGACAGCGTTCGAGTAGCGGAGAGGTCGTATTGTCATTGCCGGCTCGCTGATCCCTCTTGTCGCCATGATCGGCTCGTATATTGGCGCGCTGTATCGCTTGCTGCCCTTTCGCGACAGAGCACGATTAGTCATAACCGCGGGCCGTTCCCTCGGTTCCGAAAACGAGATGCCGCCGTGTGCCCCGATGCCGTGTCCGGATGTCGAAGCGCCCGGCTCGTTCGCTGCCTGGTTGGGCATGGCCCGTTCCTCTGTGTCAGGTAGGACGCGCGCCAATCTTGATTTCGCCGCGCAACAGGTGAAAAGCTCGACCCATGGAATGGCGCGACGAGGGAATCATTCTTGGCACCCGCAAGCATGGCGAAACCAGCGCCATCCTCGAGGTGATGACGCGCGCGCATGGCCGGCATCTCGGTCTCGTGCGCGGCGGCCGCTCGCGCAAGCAGCAGCCGGTGCTGCAGCCCGGCAACCGCGTCGACCTTCTGTGGCGGGCCCGCCTCGACGAGCATCTCGGCATCTTCCAGGCCGAGGCGATCGAGATGAACGCCGCCCGGCTGATGGACAGCGCGGTCGCCGTCTACGGCCTCCAGACCATGGCCGCGCATCTCCGGCTTCTGCCCGAGCGCGACGCCCATGGCGGGCTCTACGAGGCGCTGGCGGTGATGATTTCTCATCTCGACGATGCCGATGCCGCGGGCGAGCTGGTGGCGCGCTTCGAGCTGCTCATTCTGGACGAGCTCGGCTTCGGCCTCGACCTCAGCCAATGCGCGGCGACCGGCACGCGGCAGGACCTCGCCTATGTCTCGCCGAAATCCGGGCGCGCCGTCTCGCGCGCTGCCGGCGAGCCCTGGCGCGACAAGATGCTGGCGCTGCCCGCCTTCCTGCAGCGCGGTGCCGGCCTGCGCGCCGATCAGGAAGCGCTGGAGGACGCCTTCCGGCTGACCGGCTTCTTCTTCACCCGCCATGTCTATGAGCCGCGCGGCCTCGAGCCGCCCGACGCCCGCGCCGGCTTCCTGGCTGCGCTGCGCCGGCATCAGGCGGCGGTGAAGGCGATCGCCGGGCAGTAGGTCGAGCGCCTATTAGTCTCCCCGCCGCTCCAGAAAATCGTCGAGCATGGCGCGCTGGCCCTTCAGGATCTTGCGCCCGGCTTCAGGAAGTGAAAACCAGCCGGCTTTGTCCACCTCGGGAAATTCCTTCAGGGCACCCGACTTCGGCGGCCATTCCATGGTGAACATGTTGCTCCTGACGGCATCCGCATCGATGTCCGCTTCGACGCTCCAGGCGATCACGATCTTGCCGCCCGGCTGCTTGTAGCTGCCGACAGGCTGGAAGTCGCCGTCGATGGCGACGCCGAGCTCCTCTTCGGCCTCGCGCCGGGCAGCTTGGAGTTCATCCTCGTTGTCGTCGATGAGGCCCTTCGGGATCGACCATGCCGCCTCATCCTTCCTCACCCAGAACGGTCCGCCGGGGTGGACGAGCAGAAATTCGAACACACCGGCGGTTCGCCTGTAGATCAGCAGGCCAGCGCTTCGTTGCGGCATATGATTATCCTCGGCTCCCGCGAGCATCCGAGAATAGCATGGGTATTTTGCGGCTGCCGACGGACAATCTCCCAATTTCGGCTGGGTCGGCACTGGATAAAGCCTGCAAGTTGCTGGCAATCGGCGCGGAAACATGCTCGATCTTGTGAGGCCGGCAAGGCGCTGATTTCAATAGCCGTCTCATTGCCGCATTTGTCGGTCACGATTGGTACGGTTTTGAGGGGAAACCGCCATGTTTTTCAGCCTGATTGCCATTGCCGCGGTCATCGCTTTATTCGTCATCATTTCACGCCAGCAAACCCGCATCGGCCTGATCGAGCGCGAGCTTGGCGCGCTGCGCAGCCTGGTGCTTTCGGGTGTCCCGCAGCCCGCGCCCAAGGCTGGCACGGCCACGGAAGGCGCGCCAAGCGAAGCTCCCGCCGCGACGACCGCGCGGCCGGCAAGTGAAGCCGCCCCCCAAGCCGCTGCCGCGACGCCCGACGAACCTAAAGCAGAAGCGCCGACCCAAGCGGGCGAGGGCGCTTCGGCTGAACCCACGGGGCCGGCCGAAGCGGCGCAACCTGCCGCGCCGGCCCAGGCTGCGGCGCCGGTGGCAGCGCGCCAGACCGATGTCGAGACGGCGCTCGGCACGCGCTGGGCGGTCTGGGTCGGCGGCATCGCGCTGGCGCTGGGTGGGCTGTTCCTGATCCGCTACACGATCGAGGCCGGCATTTTCGGTCCCGGCGTGCGCCTCACCATGGCCGGCATTCTCGGCTTGGTGCTGATCGCCGGGGCCGAGTTCGTCCGCCGCACCGGCTTCAGGGTGCCGGTGCAAGGTGCTGCCGGCGCCTATATCCCGTCGATCCTGACGGCGGCCGGCGCCTTCATCCTGTTCGGCACCGTTTATGCTGCGCATGGCATCTACGGCTTCATCAGCCCGGCGCCGGCCTTCACGCTTCTCGGTGCCATCGGCATCGCGGCCATCGCGGCCTCGCTGATCCACGGCCTGGCGCTGGCCGGCATCGGCCTCCTCGGCGCCATGGTCACGCCCGCGCTCGTCGCCTCGCAGGCCCCCAACCCCTGGGCGCTGTTCGTCTATCTCGCGATCGTCCTTGCCGCCACGGCGGCAATCGCCCGCATCCGCGACTGGAAGGCGCTTGTCGCCGCGGCCTTCGCCGGCACCGGCATCTGGACCATTCTCTACCTGGTCGATGCGCCGGACGTGAACCTTGCCGCGGTGCTGTTCATCAGCCTGGCGACGCTCGCCGTGCTCGCCTTCGTCTGGCTCGCCCTTTTCTTGATTGCTGGCCGCGACGAAGCGGAGCCAGGCTTCGACTGGCCGTCGATTGTGCCCGGCTTGTTCGTTGCGCTGACCGCGCTCGAACTGTCGGTCGATCCTGTCTTCGCCAAGGCCGGTTATGCCTTGCATGGCGCGGTGCTGCTCGCGGCGCTTGTGGCGGTGGCGCTCTACCGGCCGCGCGCCTTGCCGCTCCTGTTCGCCGCCGGTCTGGCGACGGTGCTGATCTATCTCGGCATCATCCCACCCGCCACGATCGGCGCCGATGCTCTGGATGTCGGCCTAGGCGCTGAGCCGTTGGCGGCATCCGACGCGATGACCTTCCGCGTTGGCATCGCGCTCGCCCTTGTCTTCGTAGGAGCCGGCTTCTGGGACGCGCGCCGCTTCGCGGCTTCCGCGCCGGTTCGCTCAGCCTCGTGGGCGGCGTGGGCCGTGATTGCGCCACTGTTGGTGCTGACGGCGCTGTGGCTCACTTTCGGCGATATCGACCGTGACCTAGGCTACGCGCTGCCGGGGCTGCTCCTGGTGCTGGTCTTTGCCGGCGGCGGCGAATGGATCGCACGCAGCGAGGAGCCGCCGCTCGCCGGCGGCCCGGCTGTCTCCTTCGCGCTAGGAGGCGCCGGCGTCGCCGGGCTGCTGATGCTGCACATGGCCTTCAGCTCCGGCTGGACCACCGTTCTGCTCGGCGCCGCCGCAATCGTGCCGGCGCTGGCGACCCGCTGGCGCTCCTATCCGGTGCTGGGCTGGATCGCGGTCGGCGCGGCGGTCGCCGTGCTCGGCCGCGTCGCCTTCGACCCGACCATCGTCGGCGCGGCGGCACTGTCGAGAACGCCGGTCTTCAACTGGCTGCTCCTGGGTTATGGCGTGCCCGCGTTCGCCTTCGGCTTCGCCGCCTGGCAGCTGGCGCGCACCACCAACGGCCGGCCGCGCCTTGCCATGGAGGCGGCCTCGGCCCTGTTCGCGCTGCTCACCATCGCCATGCTGGTGCGCCACTCCATGCATGGCGGCGTCATCGACACCGGCCCCGTCACGCTCGGCGAACAGGCGATCTACACGCTGATCGCGCTCGGCGCGGGCGCGATCCTCGTCGCCATCGACATGCGCTCGCCGAGCTCGGTGCTGCGCTATGGCTCGATGGCCGCCGGCGTGGTCTCGGCGGGCTTGATCGTCATCCAGCATTTCATGGTGCTGAACCCGCTGGTGACGGACGAATCGACCGGCACCATTCCGTTCTTCAACCTGTTGTTCCTCGCCTATCTGCTGCCGGCGATCGCCGCAGGGGCATTGGCGCTCTATGTCCGCGACAAGCGTCCGAGATGGTATGCGGCGATGCTGGCGTTGGTCGCCTCGCTGCTTGCCTTCGCCTATGCGACGCTCTCGGTGCGGCGCCTGTTCAAGGGCGAGTTCATCGGCCTGTGGAGCGGCCTTGGCCAGCTCGAGACCTACACCTATTCGGCGCTCTGGCTGGTCATCGGCGTCGCGCTGCTCACCGCCGGCGTCTGGCTGAGGTCGCAGGTGCTGCGCATCGCGTCGGCCGTGCTGATCGCGGTGGCGGTGCTGAAAGTCTTCCTCTTCGACATGTCGGAGCTGGAAGGCGTGCTGCGCGCCTTGTCCTTCATCGGCCTCGGCGCTGTGCTGATCGGCATCGGGCTTTTCTATCAGCGGCTGCTCACAAGGGCTGCGAGAGAGCGGTGACACCCTGCTATTTTCGGGCTATTCCGCGCAGACGGCGCTGTTCGGCAGCCTCTTTGATGAGGCCTGCAATCTTGCGGACAAATGCCGGGCTGAAAGAACCGATCGGCTTCGTCGTGACGAGATCATAAGCTTGGTCCATCCGTACGCGATTATATTCGTCGAGGATCAGCCATGACGGAAAATCGAGGCCGCCCCTGCGGCACTCGATTTCACTGATGGCAATATGCGTGCGGGACTGATCGGGCTTTTGCGAGGTGAGCGGAAACAGGAATAGCGCTGTGGGCGTGGTCGGCGTTCTGACCACAATACAGACCGGCCGCGCTTTGCGGCCGGATTCTTCGCCGGCGTCGGCCTGCCGTGCCCATAGATAGTAATATCGAACCAGATCGCCGGGCTTAAGCATCCGGCTTGCCGCCGGTTATGATGGCCTCCAATCCCGACACCAGTTCATCGTGGACCTCATCCGGCGCATCTTCGAGCGTGTAAGCGACGGCAGGGGTCGAACCAACAAGTTTCCGGTATTGGACGGCCGACAGGATGATCAGCTTCTCCTTGCCGCGTTTTGTAAGGGCGACAGGCTCGATCATCGCCGTTTCGAGGATTTCGCCGGATGCGCGGTTCATGTCTGAAAAGGTGAATTGCTTCATCGGTCACCTCATACCTAATATACGTAGTATACCTATTATACCCATCTTACGTAATTAAACAAACAAAACCATCGTCATTTGGGCTGGGAATAAACCGGCATTCGCCGGCGTTGTTAAGGTGCTTGGGTACCGGAGCGGGTAGGCCGCTTCGCGCTGGCTGCTTGCGCCGCGCCGGAAACGCGCGTTCAATCGAATGGAAAACGACCTCGAAACAAGCGGTCATGGACGATAAGAAGGCAGCGATCCTGAGCGAAATACCTCGTCTGCGGCGCTATGCGCGCTCGCTGCTGCGCGATCGCGATTCCGCCGACGATCTCGTCCAGGACTGCCTGGAGCGCGCGCTTGTGCGGCTCGACAACTGGCAAACTGGAGAAAGCCCCAGGAGGTGGCTGTTTACGATCATGCATCATTTGTTCATCGACCAGATGCGCAAGGTTAACCGGCGCGGCGAGGCTGCGATGCTGCCTCTCGAAGCCGGCGAAGCCCAGTCCGCGCCCGCCGATCAGGTCGAAAGTATCGCCTCGCGCGAGATCATCGATGCCCTGCAGGCGATCAGCCCCGATCGCCGGGCGGCATTGGTCATGGTCGCCATCGAAGGCTTTTCCTACGCCGAGGCCGCCAACATCCTCGGCGTGCCGGCCGGCACGCTGATGTCGCGCATCGCGCGCGGCCGCGAGGAACTGCGCGGCCTGCTCGACGACTCCTCGCGCCGCCGTTCGATAAGGATCGTCGAGCGATGACCCGGCGCGATTTCTCCGAACGCGATATCCACATGGCCCTCGATGGCGAATTGCCGGGCGAGGAGCGCATGGCCTATGACGCCTGGCTCGAAGCCAATCCCGAGATGCGGGCAAAGAGCGCTCGCTATATAGCCGACCGTGCGGCGCTGCGGGCCGCTTTGGCCGGCGTCATGGACGAGCCGGTGCCGGCAAGACTGAGGCAGGCGGTGCTTGGTGAAGCGCCGGCGCGGACGCCTGCCTGGCGTTCGCGCTGGTGGCTTTCGGCGGCGGCCGCCGCCGTGCTGATGGTCGGCGGCTTCGGTGGTTACATGGCCGGCATCGGCGGCATCGGGCGGGAGGACGGAGCGGACGACCAACTCGCCGAGCAGGCGATCGCCGCCCATGTCATCTACGCCGCCGAGAAGCGACATGCGGTCGAGGTGCCGGCGAGCGACAAGGACCATCTGCAGACCTGGCTCTCCAACCGGGTGGGGCTGAAGCTGGTGGCGCCAGACCTCGCGGCCGAGGGTTTCGATCTCGTCGGCGGCCGGCTGCTGCCGGCGGGCGAGCACGGCAAGGCCGCGATGCTGCTCTACGAGGACGCCAAGGGCGAGCGCATCTCGCTCTTCGTCACCGCCGAATCGTCCGCGACCGCCAAGGGCACTTATGCGGCCGAGGCCGACGGACCCGAGGCGGTCTATTGGCTCGACAAAGGCTATGGCTGCGCCGTTGTCGGCTCGCTGCCGCGAGAGCGCCTGTCGGAGGTCGCCAAGAGCGCCTATGGCCAGCTTCTCGCCGGTATTTCGAGTTGAACCGGCTGCGTTTTCCGCAGCCGGCAGCGCTTCCAAACAGCGATCTTGTTCAAACACTTCGCGCTTCCTTGCCACCGCCGAAAGTGTCACAATTCAGCCCAAATCAAGGAGCGATAGCGGCTTGATGAATACCGGCGCTTCGGCTGGTGTTGCTTTTTTGACCGGGGCCTTTTCCGTAAACCCAATCGAGGTTCTTCCAAGCCCGCATGCCTGCCGAGATCCGCAAGGCCCGCGCGTCAGACGTCGATGACCTCGCCGCCATCGAGAAGGCTGTCTTCTCGGGCGATCGGCTTTCCCGCCGGTCCTTCCGCCAGTTCATCGAGCGTGAGACCGCCGAGATGCTGGTGGCCGAGAATGACAGCCATGTCGCCGGCTATGCGGTGGTGCTGTTTCGCAAGGGCAGCGGCGTGGCCCGGCTCTATTCCATCGCCGTCGGTCCCTTCTTCGGCAGCCTCGGCATCGGCCGCCAGCTGCTGGCGGCGGCCGAGGAGGCGGCGTATGAGCACGACCGCATGATGCTGCGGCTCGAGGTGCGCGAGGACAATCAGCGCGCCATCCGCATCTACGAGCAGGCCGGCTACCGCAAAATAGGCCGCGAGCCCGACTATTACGAGGACGGCGCCACCGCGCTGCGTTACGAAAAGACGCTGCGCGGCGATGTCCCGACCGCTACCCGGGTGCCGTTCTACCAGCAGACCTGCGAGTTCACCTGCGGCCCCTGCTGCCTGATGATGGCGATGGCCAATTTCGACCGCGGCTTCGTGCCCGATCCGGTCATGGAAATCCGTCTGTGGCGCGAGGCGACCACCGTGTTCATGATGTCGGGGCCGGGCGGCTGCGAGCCTTTCGGCCTGGCGGTCGCTGGCTATGAAAGCGGGCTTGCCGCTGAGATCTTCGTGTCCTTCCACGGCGCGCTGTTCCTGCAGTCGGTGCGCAGCGAAGACAAGCGCCGAGTCATGGAGCTCGCCCAGGTCGACTTCCGCCGCCGCGCGGAACTTTACGGTATCCCGGTGAATTACCGTTCGTTCGGCATCGACGACGTTCGTTCGGCCCTCGCCGAGGGCAAGCTGGTGCTGGTGCTGATCAGCGGCTTCCTGATGTTCGGCAAGAAGGTGCCGCATTGGGTGCTCGCCATCGGCGATGACGGCGACCATATCCTGATCCATGATCCTTGGGTCGAGGACGAAAGGCAGGAAACGATCCTCGACGCCGCCAACATTCCAGTGCCCTACGGCATCTTCATGAATATGGCTCAGTTCGGCCGCGATGAATTGCGCGCCGCCATCACTCTGGGAAAACGCTGAAACAATGACCTGGGTCATCCTTACAGGCAGGCAGAACGATCTCGACCAGGTGGCGACGCCGCACAAGATCATCACCAACCGCGACTATCTCGCGCATCCGGCGCTGTTTCGCGGCCAGCGGCCGAAGGTCATCAACTTGTCGAACAATTACGGGTACCAGAGCCGCGGCTATTACGCCTCGCTGCTTGCAGGCTCCCGCGGCCACAAGGTGATCCCGACCGTCGAGACCATGATCGACCTGTCGGAGCGCAAGCTCTACGAGCACGCGCTGCCGGAGCTCGAGCTGGCGCTCAACAAATGCCGCAAGGATCTCGGCGGCACCTTCCCGTCGAAAGTCGCGGTCTTCTTCGGCATCGGACCGTCGAAAGTCTGGGACAAGTTCACCAAGCTGTTGTTCGACTGGTTCCGCGCGCCGGCGCTGGAGGTCCACATCAAGGACAGCGCCGAATGGGCCTCGATCCGCAAGATCGGCTTCCTGCCGCTCGCCCGCATGACCGACGAAGAGGAAGCGTCCTTCCTGCAGTGCCTGGAGAACTACACCAACCGCGAATGGCGCGACACCAAGGGTCGCACGCCGGCCCGCTATACTTTCGCGACGCTGGTCGATCCGCATGAGGAGTTGCCGCCGTCGGAGATTTCGTCGCTGCGCTACTGGGCGCGGATCGCCGAGAAGATGGGCGTCGAAGTCGAGCCGATCACTAGGAAGGACCTGGCCAAGCTCGCCAATTACGACGCGCTGTTCATCCGCGAGACGACGTCCATCTCCAATCACACCTACCGTTTCGCGCGCCGCGCCCAGCAGGAAGGCATGCCGGTGATCGACGACCCGCTGTCGATGATCCGCTGCACCAACAAGGTCTATCTCAACGAGTTGATGACCTACAACAAAGTGCCGGTGCCGCCGACGGTGATGATCGCCGGCACCTCTGATTTTGAGCTCGCCGCGCAGACGCTTGGCTTCCCACTGGTGCTGAAGATTCCGGATTCCTCCTTCTCGCGCGGCGTCAAGAAATGCGAGAACCTTGCCGAGCTGACTAAGCTCGCGACCGAGTGGCTGGAGGATTCCGATCTCCTCATCGCGCAGAAATTCATCCCGACCGAATATGACTGGCGCGTCGGCGTGCTCGGCGGCCAGCCGTTGTTTGCCGTCCACTACCTGATGGCGAAGAAGCACTGGCAGATCGTCAACCACAAGGCCAACGGCAAACCGGACCAGGGCGGCATCAAGACCTTCACCTTGAAGGAGACGCCGCCGCACGTCGTCGAAACGGCGGTGAAAGCCGCGCGCTGCATCGGCGACGGGCTCTACGGCGTCGACCTAAAGGAGACCAAGGACGGCGTCTTCGTCATCGAAGTAAACGACAACCCCAATCTCGACCACGGCTGGGAGGATTCCGGCGAGAAGGACGAGCTCTGGGTGCGGCTGACGCAATGGTTCCTGGAGCGCCTCGAGCGCCCGGGCCGTTAGAGCAATTCCAGGAAAAGTGTGTAACGGTTTTCCGTCCGGAATTGCGTGAAACAAAGAGATGGAGCGGTTCGGCGTTTCCACGAAACGGTGAACCGCTCCAGCATCCATTTTGGGGGACAAAGATGCTGTTTTTCGTGATCGAGGATTTCGCCGGCTGCGACCGCAAGGAGATCTACCGCCGCTTCCGCGACCGGGGCCGGCTGAAGCCCGACGAGCTTGTCGTGCACCACAGCTGGATCGCCGGCGACATGAGCCGCTGCTTCCTCCTGGTGGAGGCCGACGACGTCACGCTGCTGCAGCGCTGGGTCGTCGAATGGGCGGACCTGGTGGAGTTCGAGATCGTCCCCGTTGCCACAAGCAAGGACATGGTCGCGGCGCTGGCCGGGCATCTTTGAGCAAGCGCCCACACGCTGTCGTCAGAATGATGCGGCGATCAGTGCCGGCGATTTGACGGCGCGCCGGCACTCCTCGATCAGCCATTCGCGGAACGCAGTCACCACATCGCGCCTTGCGCTGCGTTCGGGGATGGTCAGGCAATAGGGCTGGCGCAGTTCCAGTGCTCGGGCGACGGGCCGGAGCAGCCGGCTGTCCTCCAGCGCCTGGGCACAGTAGATCCCTTGCACCAGCGCTACGCCCAGCCCCGATATGGCAAGGTCGAGTGCTGCCCGCGACGAGTTGGCGGAGAGGCCGCGCCGTGCCGCCCGGCCTGGCTCGATGCCCGCCGCCTCGAACCAGTTGCGCCAGGATGGAAAGGAGGCGCCGGTCGGTCCCCAGTCGGTGTGGATCAGCGGCAGGCCGGCGAGGTTTTCGGACTTGATTGCGCCGGCAAGGCTCGGCGCGCAGACGGGATAGACGGCGTCCCGGACGATGTCCTCGGTCGGATGCTCGCGATAATGTGGACCGTAGGAAAGCCGGATGTCGATCAGCTCATGGTCGAACGGCACCGGGTCGTCGTCGCCTCTCAACGAAATATCCGCGGCGCCGTGGCTTGCGACAAAGCCGGCAAGGCGCTCGGAAAGCCAGCCCATCGCCATCGAAGGCGGCACCGAGATGACGAGCCTTGGCCGGAACGCATCGCCGACATCGCGCGCGACGCTGCCGATTTCCTGGAAGGCCATGGTGAGCCTCGGCAGCATCTCGACGCCGGCCTCGGTGAGCACGACGCGGCGGTTGACGCGGTGGAACAGCTTGCGGCCCAACTGCTCCTCGACGGTGCGGATGAGCTGGCTGACGGCTGCCGCCGAAACCGACAGCTCCTCCGCGGCCGCGGCGAAGCTGCCGGTGCGAGCCGCAGCCTCGAAGGCCTGAAGTCCCCGCAGCGATGGAAGTGCGACCATGGCAACCAGTAAGATAAGTTCAGCTTATCTATTTTGCAGAATTCCTCATTTTTCGAAAGGTTTCTTTCTGCGGTACGGTAGTTCCATGAACGCCATCGACCGCAGCGAATCCGCCGACCATCGCGATGTCATCGCCTCGCTGAGCAATGAGGAGCGCAGCCGGCTGACCGGCAAGTCGGATTGGCCGGGCCTTCTCCAGTTCGCCCTCCATCTCGGCGCCATAGTCGTTCTCGGCGCGCTGATCGCGGCCAGGGTGCCGTTTTGGCCGCTGCTGATGCTGCCGCAGGGCATATTGATCGTGTTCCTGTTCACGCTGCTGCACGAGACGGTGCACAGGACGGCGTTCGAGACGCAGTGGCTGAACGATGCCGTCGCGCGGCTGTGCAGCTTGGCGCTCGCGCTGCCCACCGACTGGTTCCGCTATTTTCATTTCGCCCATCACCGCTTCACCCAGGACCCGGAGAACGATCCGGAACTGGCCTTCCCGAAGCCGGAGACCTTGCGGCAATTCATCGTCCATGTCTCGGGCCTGCCGGTGTGGTGGGGCCACCTCAAAACCCTCTACATCAATGCGATTGGTCGTTGCCGGGACAGCTATGTGCCGCCAAAGGGCTTGCGGAAGGTGCAGGCCGAGGCACGGGCGATGATCATTTTCTATGTCGTCGTGCTGGCGCTAGCCGCCTGGTTCAAGGCGACGGTGCTGCTTTATGTCTGGATCGTGCCGGCGCTGCTCGGGCAGCCCTTCCTGAGGCTCTACCTGCTGGCCGAGCATGGCCGCTGCCCCTTCGTCGCCAACATGCTCGAAAACAGCAGGACGACGTTGACCAACTGGTTCGTCCGCAAGCTCGCCTGGAACATGCCCTACCATGCCGAGCACCACGCCTATCCCGGCGTGCCGTTCCATCAATTGCCGGCATTCCATCAGCTGATCGAGCGGCATCTCAAAGTGGTCGAGCCCGGTTATGTAAGCTTCCACGAGAAATACATCGAGACGCTGCGCTGACGGGCTGAATGGTTTGGCTGTCAGCCGGATTGGCGCAGCTTTTCCTGCGAGCGCAGCAGCCGACTCATCTCGGATGCCTTGGCCGGTACGCCGATCAGAAAACCTTGCGCCTCGCCGCAGCTGGCCTTGCGCAGCATGTCGAGCTGCGCTTCGGTCTCGACGCCTTCGGCAGTGACGGTGATGCCGAGCTCGGTGCCGAGTCCGATCACCGTGCGCACGATCGCCGCCGTGTCGCGCTTGTCGAGGTCGCGGATGAAGGAGCGGTCGATCTTGATCTTGTCGACCGGGAAGCGCCGCAGATAGCCGAGCGAGGAATAGCCGGTGCCGAAATCGTCGAGCGCGATGCGCACGCCGAGCCCGCGCAACTGGCGGAGCGTTCTCAGCACCGTATCGCTTTCGTCCATCATCACCGTTTCGGTGATTTCGAGCTCGAGCCGGCTGGCCGGCAGGCCGGAAAAGGCGAGCGCCGAGATCACGCTGCGGGCAAAGCCGCCGCTCTTGATCTGGGCTGCCGAAACGTTGACCGCCATGCGCACGTCCCGCGGCCAGCCCGCCGCCGCGCTGCAGGCCTTGCGCAGCGCCCAGTCGCCAAGCTGCACGATCAGTCCGGTCTCCTCGGCCGCCGCGATGAAGTCTTCCGGCGATACCAGCCCGCGCGACGGCGAGCGCCAGCGCATCAGCGCTTCGGCGCCGACGATGTCGCCGGAGGCGATGTCGAGGATCGGCTGGAAATCCAGCTCGAATTCGCGCCTGGGCAGTGCCGCCTCGAGGTCGGCTTCCAGCGCCCGGCGCTCCCGCACCATGGCGTCCATTCCGGGCTCGAAGAAGCGGTAGATATTGCGCCCCTCGCTCTTGCCCCGGTAAAGCGCCATGTCGGCATTGGTCAAAAGCGTGTCGGCGTCCTGCCCGTCGCCGGGGTAGAGTGCGATGCCGAGGCTGACCCCGACATGCATCTCGCGGCCCTTGTCGCGATAAGGCTTGCCGATCACCTCGACGATGCGTTTGGCAAGCCTTTCGGCATCAGCCGCGCCCCTGACGTTGGACTGGATGATGGCGAATTCGTCGCCGCCGAAACGCGCCACTACGTCCTTCTCGCTGCGCAAGCAGCGCCGCAGGCGCTCGGCCACGCATTTCAGCAGCCAGTCGCCTGCCGGATGCCCGAAGGTGTCGTTGACCGCCTTGAAGCGGTCGAGGTCGAGCGAGAAGATCGCCAGAGGCGCGACCTTCGGCTCGCTCAGCGCCTGGTCGAGCCGCTCGCGGAACATCGAACGGTTGGGCAGGTTGGTCAGCGTATCGTGATGCGCGAGATGCGTCATGCGCTCTTCGGTGCGGCGCCGCTCGGTGACATCATCGAAAGTCACCACCCAGCCGCCGCCGCTCATCGGCTGGCGGACAACGAGAAACGTCCTGCCGTCGGCAAGATAGCGGTAAGCCGACTGCATCTTGCCCGCCCGAAGGGCGGCTTCGGTCTTGGCGACCTCGCTGTCGACGTCGATCTTGGTGTAGATGCCGAGCTCCAGCAATCGTTCCAGCGCGTCGCGGTGCGTCGTTCCGAACGGGAAATCCGCCTCGGCGACCTTGTACAGCTCCAGGAAACGCTGATTGCGCACGATCATCTTGCCGTCGGCGTCGTACATCAGCAGCCCTTGCGACATGTTGCCCAAGGCGGCGTCGAAACGGCGATGCTGCTCTTTCAGCTCATCTTCGGCGCGCCGCTGCTCAGTCACATCCTCATAGATCGACACCCATCCGCCGGATGCCAGCGGCCGGTGCGAGATGACGATGATGCGTCCATCCGCCAGCGTCTCCTCATAGGTCGAGGGCTTGGCGCCGTCGATATAGGGCTTGCGGACGGCGTAGAGTTCCGCAGCGCTTTGCGAAGCGATGCCGATATCGACGCTGTGCTGCAGGATGTCGAAGAAGCGGATGCCGGGCTTCATCACCTTGGCGTCGAGGCGGAAGAGGTCGATGTAGTTGCGGTTGCAGATGATCATCCGCTCTTCGGCGTCGAACATGCATAGGCCATGCGACATGTTCTCGACGGCGGCCGAAAAGCGCTCGTTCTGCGCGCGGAGTTCCTCAGCTATTCGTCGAGCGGGGCCAATACCGGTTGCTTTCCGCTTGCCTGCGGCCGAACCAGCCTTGACATGAGCGACGGGCATGAGCGCGCCTGCTGACCGTGACTGAACACGTTACTGTCGCGGCCCCCGGTTAATTTAGCGTTCTTTCACACCGTTGAATTGGCGGCAAGAAAAGCCTGCCGTCTGGACTCAAGCGCCGCGAAACGCTTCAGAAATGCCGCCTGCGCCCAGGTCACCGAGCGCGGCGTGAAGTCGAAGCGGTCGGCGGAAAAGCCGCGCGGGCGGCCGAAATACTCGGTCGCTTCCGCCGTCGAGAAACCGGCAAGCATTGTGGCCTCGTAATAGGCGGCGATCTGGTCGGCGCGCTTGATGTCCTTGCGCAAGGCGGCGCCGAGCTCGGCCGGCAGCGAGAAGCGCAGATGGATGGCGCGCTGCAAGCGCAGCTCGCAATCCTTGTAGGAGCCGCCCATCACCGACTTGAATGGCGAGATCATGTCGCCGATGACATATTCGGGCGCATCGTGCAGCAGCGCGGCGAGCCGTGCCTCGGCCGAAGCCGCCGGCACCAGCTCGCCATACAGCGCCTCGACCAGCAGCGAATGCTGCGCCACCGAAAAGGCATGCTCGCCGCTGGTCTGGCCGTTCCAGCGGGCGACGCGGGCGAGACCGTGCGCGATATCGGCAATCTCAATGTCGAGCGGCGAAGGGTCGAGCAGGTCGAGCCGCCGGCCCGACAGCATGCGTTGCCAGGCGCGCGGCGGCGCCCCGGCGCGGTCGGCCGCCATCAGGCCTCCTCCGCGCTGACTGCGTCCTGCGGAAAGGTGAATTTTGCCCATGCTGGGATGGCAAGGACGATTGCTGTCTCGCCGGCCATGATCGCATCGCAGGCATCCAGCGCCGCCTTGACGCGATCGATGCGAGCGATGGCGAGGCCGCGTCCGCCGCTCACCGAACCCAGGGTGCCGACCGGCCGGCCATTGACAGTCACCTCCGTGCCGGCCGGGGGCAGCGACCCGGCGGCGACGGCGATCAGCACACGACGCCTGGCGGTGCCGCGATGCTGCATGCGCGAGACCACCTCCTGGCCGACATAGCAACCTTTCTTGAAGCCGACGCCGCCGGTTTCATCCAGCAGCACGTTGTGCGGGAAGGCGTCGCCGAGCTGGTAGTCCGAACCGCTTTCGGCGATGCCGTTGGCGATGCGGAGCGCGTGCCATGCCTCGGCGTCGCCATCGCCCGCCGCGCCGCTGTAGACACGCCTGACCGCCACATCGCGGAAACGGGCGTCGGTAAGCGTCGTTGAATCAGCCCCAATTGAATCGAAATGTGAGGCGGTTGAATCATCGCCCCACGCAACCGTGACAAACAGCTGATCCTGCTTGGCAATCTCGGCCTTGGCCCTTAGCCGGTAAAGCATCAGCCGGCGCACGAAATCGTCCGCTATGTCGGCCCGGCATTCCAGCCGTAAGCCGTTTTCGCCGGCGCGCGAGATCAGGAAGTCGAACAGGATCTTGCCTTGCGGCGCAAGCAGCGCGCCAGGCTTCGCTTCGCCGGGACTGAGCGTGTCGAGATCGGTGGTGAGGATGTTTTGCAAAAAATGCTCGGCATCCGGGCCCGATACGGAAATGAGCGCACGGTCTTTCAGCAGGGCAAAGGGCATGAGCGGCCTGATCTTGCAAAAATGATGGTCATTACGTAAGCCGGCCACACTCCCCCCGCAAGAGATTGGCCCCGCAAGAGATTGGACCTGCCATGGCAACCACCTTCGACCTCATCCTGACAGGCGGTACGGTAGTGAACCATGACGGCGAGGGCCGGCGCGATGTCGGCGTGCGGGCAGGGCGCATTGCCGCGATCGGCGATTTAGGCCAAGCCTCCGCCGGTGAAACGATCGACTGCCGGGGCCTGCATATCCTGCCCGGCGTCGTCGACAGCCAGGTGCATTTCCGCGAGCCGGGGCTGGAGCACAAGGAAGACCTGGAGACCGGCTCCCGCGCCGCGGTGCTGGGCGGCGTCACTGCCGTCTTCGAGATGCCCAACACCAACCCGCTGACGACAACTGAGGCGGCCCTTGCCGACAAAGTGCGGCGCGCCACCGGTCGCATGCATTGCGATTTCGCCTTCTGGGTCGGCGGCACGCGCGACAACGCCGGCGACGTCGGCGAGCTGGAACGGCTGCCGGGCGCCGCCGGCATCAAGGTGTTCATGGGCTCGTCGACCGGCGACCTCTTGGTCGAGGACGACGAAGGCGTCGCCTCGATCCTGAGGAATACGCGCCGTCGCGCCGCTTTCCATTCGGAGGACGAGTTCCGCCTGCGCGAGCGGCTGGGCGAGCGTATCGAAGGCGATCCCTCGTCCCATCCCGTCTGGCGCGACGAGATCGCGGCGCTGCGCTGCACGGAGCGCCTGGTGCGTATTGCAAGACAGACACGCGCGCGCATTCATGTGCTGCACATCTCGACAGCCGAGGAGATCGTCTTCCTCGAACAGCACAAGGATTTCGCCACCTGCGAGGCGACGCCGCATCATCTGACGCTCACCGCCGACGACTATGCGAGGCTGGGCACGCTGATCCAGATGAACCCGCCGGTGCGGGCAGCGCGCCACCGCGACGGCGTCTGGCACGGCATTTCGCAAGGCATCGTCGACGTGCTCGGCTCCGACCATGCGCCGCACACGCTGGCCGAGAAGGCAAAGTCTTATCCGGCCTCGCCGTCCGGCATGACCGGCGTGCAGACGCTGGTGCCGATCATGCTCGACCATGTCAACGCCGGCCGGCTCACCCTGCAGCGTTTCGTCGATCTCTCCAGCCACGGCCCACAGCGCATCTTCGGCATGGCGCGGAAGGGCCGCATCGCCGCCGGCTACGACGCGGACTTCACCATCGTCGACCTGAAGCGCCGCGAGACCATCACCAACGCGCAAGCGGGCTCCAAGGCGGGTTGGACGCCCTATGACGGCAGGCAAGTCACCGGCTGGCCGGTGGGCACGATCGTGCGCGGCAACAGGGTGATGTGGGAAGGCGAGATCGTCGCACCCGGCCAGGGCAGGGCGGTGGAGTTTTCCGAGGCACTGGTGGTTTAGGCCACGTTGGATTTCTTAAGCGCTCTGCCGCACTTCAGCGAGCCAACGGCGCCCTTCAATCCCCGGCGACGAAGAACAGCCACTGGCCGGTGGGCGTGATGCCGACGCGGTAGAAGATGTAGGCGCCGAACTGCTTCATGTCGTCGTAGTCGCTCGCCGTGACGAGCTTGAACAGCTCGACGCGCTGCCTGGGGTCGAGCTTGTCGAGCGGCAGCGCGAAGAAATACGGCCAGACATAGAGTTCCTGCGGCGTGCCGGTGTCGACATGGACATAGCCGGCGCTGAGCACCTCTTCCAGAATGGCGAGGATTTCCTGGCCGTCGCCGTCGCCGGACAGCCCCTTGAGGAAGGTGATCGGATCGCCGTCGATGTCGCCGAGCGACAGCTGCGTCATGGAATCGCCTGAGCCGATCAGCGACCGAAGTTTTTCGATGTCGCCGGTCTTGCAGGCATCGATGATCAGGCCGTGCATGCGCTTGACCGGTTCGGGAAGCTTGTCGAGGTCGTAGACGACAGCGGGAGGCGGCGCGTCCGGATCGGCGCGCGGGCTGGTGACGCCGCCGCTGCCGGAAGGCGTTTCAGGTTCGCTCTTGTCCGTGTCGGCCGGCTGACCGTTGTCGGAGGGTTTGGTGCCGGGCGGGTCCGGCATCGGCAGGGTGGTCCCCGGCGCGGTGTTGTCATTGTTGGCAGGCGGCGTGACCGGCGAGGGCAAATCCTGGCGTTGGATCTCACTCAGCGCATAGGAAGGCGTGCTGGCGAGGCATAGCGGAAACGCCAGGCAGGACGCGGCGATCCACATGCCGATGGTCCAGGCGCGCGACCAGCCTGCCAATGAAAATCTCACCCTTGCCTCTCCATGGTTTCCGGGCTCGCAAGAGCAATTCCAGGAAAAGTGTGCAACGGTTTTCCGTTCGCAATTGCGTAAGCAATGGCTAGAGCAATTCGGCGATTCTACCAAACGCTGAATTGCTCTGGTTCCGGACAGCGCTTTGAGCTGTTAAGGCACCTTGGTATGATGCCCAAACGGCGCGTTGCCGTCAAAAGCCGCAAGTAACGGGCGGGCTAGTGCTTGAGCCGCTCCGGCTCGAAGGCGCCGGAGATCACCTTTTCGCGCATGCGGTCGAGGAGGGCCAGCGCGGACGTCTCGCCATTGGCGCGCAGCATCTCGCCAAACGCGGTTTCGAGCGCCGCTTCGGCAATGATTTCGGGCTCGATGCCGGCCGACAAGCCTTCAGCCCATGCCTCGCTGTGGCTTTCCACGGCAGTCAGGCGCTTTTCTTCCCTGACCAACGCGTCGATGTCGCTGACACCATGTTCCATTGCGATGTCCACCTTTTTCAAGCGACGGTCCGGCAAGGGACCGGCTTGACCTGCCAGTTCATCCGCAACCTCGGATAAGTATTTGTAAATACGACATTTTTACGGTCGCAATCTACATTTCGAGCAAGGCTGCGCTCAATCCAGTCCGACCTTAGCCGATTAGGCCGGCTTGCGGCATCAAAACCTTCAGTTTGAGTTAATTCCGCAATTGCGCGCTAACGTTTCATTAACATAGTTGCACAAGTGCCACACATGATTGCACCAAGGCGCGGCCTGACACAATAAGCCACGTCACATTGGGGCCGACTATTGTGGAAAGTGTGCATAAACCGGTAGTCGCGACCGACTTGTCCCTCAATTCCCGTATCGGGAAGCGATGTCGCGCGACAGGGTTTCACCCTCCGTCATGTAGCGGGCAATGGCCTCGGCGGCCGAAGGCGTGCATTGTGTGTAGGTGCCGCTGAAGGAGCGGTAGCCGCGGTTGAAGGAGGCGATGAAGCGGGCGCGCCGGTCGGGATCGGGGTTCTCAGACTCGAGCAGCTTTTCCATCTCGACCCGCCATTGGTCGCCCTTCTCTCCGCAGAGGTTGCGCAGGAAATGCAGCGATCCCAGCACCTCGGCGAGTCGCATCAGCCCAGGCTCGAACGGCGCCTCGGCGGCCGGCGCCGGCCGCGCCGTGAGGGCCATACTGACGGCGAGGCACGCGGCGAGGAGGGGTGAGGCGCGGTTCATAGGCCTATGTGACCAAACAACTCGTCGCTCGCAAGCCGATTTTGGAAGACTATTGGCATTGGCCGTCGAACGAATGCGCTGCCCTCATTGGCAGCCAAACTGCCGAGGTTCGCGCCCCCCTCATTGCCCTGCTGGGCATTTCTCCCCGTATAGTGACGGGGAGAAAGGGCTGGCCGCAGCGCTGGCTCCCTTCTTGCAACGCCAGCGATTGGCGAAATCAGCGAAGAGAGCGCCCCTTTCCCCGTCACTATAGGGGAGAGGATGCCGGTCCACCCTCCGCAGCTGCAGCGCAGCTGCTGCGGAGGACGGGCAGGCAGGTGAGGGGCAGCGCAGACGCCTGGAAGTCATAGCGTCGCGCTGTTCGAAGCTACTTATGCGAATCGCCAAGCAACTCTCCTGCGACCTCAAGCACCTCGTCCGCCAGCGGCATCTCCGCCATTTCCGCCAGCGTGTAGAAGGCGGCCGTCTCCGCATCGTCGCTGGCCACCGGCTCGCCGCCAACATAGGCCGCGCCGAACACCGTCAGCAGATAGTCGACGGCATGGTTCTCTGCACGGCCGTCGATATGGATGTCGCGCAGCGGCTGGTAATCCCCGGCCTCGAGCCCGGTTTCCTCTTTGAGCTCGCGCGCGGCGGCCTGCGCCAGCGTCTCGCCAGGCTCCACCTTGCCGCCGGGATAGGCGTAGAGCCCCTGCGAGGGCGGCCGCGCGCGCTTGACCAGCAGCACCGTCATGCCGCGCACGACGGCGACGGAGACGGCGGGGATTATCTTGCTTGGTTCCATGCGTTTCTGCAGCCTGTTGTGGACCGATTGGCCGGATCCAGCTTTAGCGGTTGCGGCGTGGCTGTTCCATCGCCACGTTCACGAGAAATCAAATCGACGAGCCGAGTTCATGTGCGGACGTTTTGCCTTGACCGCCACGCCGGACCAGACCGCCGCCCATCTCGGCCTGGCGGAGCTTGAGGAGTTTCCGGCCCGCTACAACATCGCCCCGACGCAGCCCGTGCTGATGGCGCTCGCCGGCCCGCCTATCCACGACCGCATGCCGGCGGTGATCGAGGAGCGCGACTTCGCCCGCTGGCTGGATTGCCGCACCCAGGAGCCGCGCGACGTGCTCGATCTCTTGCGCCCGGTCGAAGCCGATTTCTTCGAGGCGATTCCGGTTTCCGACCTTGTCAACAAGGTCGCCAACACCGGGCCGGAGATTCAGGAGCGGGGCATCGTCGGGCCGCAGCCCGAAAAGGTCAGGCGCCAGAAGCCTGGCGCGGACGAAAATCAGATGACCCTATTTTGACGAAGGCTAGCTAACGAAGGCGGCTAGCGGAGGCCTTCATCTCCAGGGCGCGCATTTGCATCGCCCTCATCGCCGGCGCCCCCGTCATGGGAGACCGCGCCGGTCGTGCCTTTTCAGGCGGCGCGCGGCGAAACGATCTTCTGCGCCGGCTTCTTCTTCTTAGCAGTGTGAAGAAGGGCTGCGACGATGGCCGCCGGGCCGATCGCGCGGTAGTGCTTGGCGAGCGGCTGTTGCGGCGGTCGGCTTTGTTCCTGCTTGCTTCGAGGCATTGTTCTCTTCCCTGGTAACATTCCCGTGTCTGCGTTTGATGGTCGATTCGGACCAAATCGTGACACCTTCGCGGTCTAGCCGGCGAATGTTTCATCACTGTGCCGACATGTTTAATAAAATGTTTCGGCCGGTCTTTACCTGTGATCCAACGACATCTTTCCCGAACGGAGCGACTTGACGGCAACACCTACGGGCGCGATAAAGCCGCCCATGAAAACGTCTTTCGCCATTTGTGGCATTTGCATTATTGACTAGCCTCGCGCTGGTCCGGACGTTTTCGCCTCATCTTTCCCTAGATTGGACAAACGCCCCGGCCAGCAGGCTGGAGCCCGATTTGCGCCTTGGCGCAGGCCTGGTTCCAGCCCGAGCATGACCCCGAAAAGTGGAAGCCGGTTTTCGGATAAGGTCATGCTCAAACAAAGAACCAAAGGACCGGGACCGCATGTCTGACGCATCGAAGGGCCTCAGCCTCTACAACACGCTAACGCGGGCGAAGGAGCCTTTCGTTCCGATCGATCCGAAAAATGTGCGCATGTATGTCTGCGGCCCGACCGTCTACGACTTTGCCCATATCGGCAATGCCAGGCCGGCGATCGTCTTCGACGTGCTGTTCCGTCTTTTGCGCCAACTCTACGGCGAAAACCACATCACGTACGTGCGCAATATCACGGACGTCGACGACAAGATTAACGCCAGGGCGCTTCGCGATTTCGGCGCCGAGATTGCGGCGGGGAAGTTGTCGCTGAACGACGCCATCCGTAAGGTCACAGAAAAGACCGCCGACCAGTACCACAAGGATGTCGCGGCGCTCGGCTGCCTGGAGCCGACCTTCGAGCCGCGCGCCACGGAGTTCGTCGCACCCCGCGCGGACGGCAAGGCCGACATGCTGTCGCTGATCGGGCAATTGATCGAGCGCGGCCATGCCTATGTCGCCGGTGGCGAGGTGCTGTTCGACACCGCCTCGATGCCGGACTATGGCGAGCTGTCGAAGCGCAATCTCGACGAGCAGCAGGCGGGTGCCCGCATCGCCGTCGACGCGCACAAGAAGAACCCCGGCGATTTCGTGCTGTGGAAATTGTCTACGCCGGAAGAGCCCGGCTGGGAAAGCCCGTGGGGCAGGGGCCGGCCGGGCTGGCATATCGAATGCTCGGCCATGTCGGCCGCCTATCTCGGCGAGGTCTTCGACATCCATGGCGGCGGCCTCGACCTGATCTTCCCGCACCACGAGAACGAGATCGCCCAGTCGCGCTGCGCCCACGGCACGAAGGTGATGGCCAATGTGTGGATGCACAACGGCTTCCTGCAGGTCGAGGGCCAGAAGATGTCGAAGAGCGTCGGCAACTTCTATTCGATCCACGAGCTCTTGGAGACAGAGACTTTCGGCGGCCGCACATGGCCGGGCGAGGTGCTGCGGCTGGCGATGCTGATGACGCATTACCGCGAGCCGATCGACTTTTCCGTGCGCAAGCTGGAAGAGGCGGAGAACACGCTGCGCAAATGGAAGCGTGCGGCGGACTTGGCGCCCGCGGCGGCGGAGGAGCTGCCGGCAGACGTGATGGAGGCTTTGTCCGACGACCTCGCAACCTACGCCGCCTTCCAGGGGCTGACGCAGCTTGCCGGCGAGGCCATCGAATTGAGCGGCAGTGGTGAGAATGTTCCCGCCGCTTCGCTTAAGGCCGCGCTCGCCTTCCTCGGCTTCGACGTCGGCGCAGCCAAGGTGGATGAGGAAGCGATCGCCAAGGCGATAGCCAAGCGCCTGGCGCTGATCGCGGCCAAGAACTGGGCCGAGGCCGACCGCATCCGCGAGGAGCTCCTGGCGCAAGGCGTCCAGCTCAAGGACGGCAAGGATCCGGTCACAGGCGAACGCGTGACGACGTGGGAGATCAAGCGGTGAGGGTGGCTCCCGAAGTAAAATTGGAGAGGATGGCGCGAGGCGCCCCCCTCTGTCCTGCCGGACATCTCCCCCTCGAGGGGGGAGATCGGACGTCACTTCGACTTTCGCTAATCGCCGACGTTGAAGATGGGGCGCCATCGGCGAAACTGCCGATCTCCCCCCTAGAGGGGGAGATGTCCGGCAGGACAGAGGGGGGCGCCTCGCGATGACGCATTATCCAGTGTCCACCAACAATCGCGGCAATGCGCGCAAGATGCGCAAGGCAATGACAGATGCCGAATTGAAGCTTTGGAACGAAGTCCGGGCGCATAGGCTAATGGGCCTTTCCTTTCGGCGACAAATGCCTATCGCAGGCTACATCGTTGACTTTGCATGTCCTGACAAAAAGCTGATCGTCGAGATCGATGGCTCTCAGCACGCTCATGCCGAAGTTTCGGCTTCCGACGCCGAGCGAACCGCGAAGCTCGAAGCTCTCGGCTGGACCATCCTGTGCTTCTGGAACGACGACGTGATCCGCGATATCGACAATGTCTGCCAGCACATCGTGATTGCGGCCGGCCTGGCCGGCGCCGACGTGCCGGAACCAGCAAGGGAGGCAGTTCCATGATCGACCATCTCGGCATCAGCGTTTCCGATTTCGAAAAATCCAAGGCCTTCTACGACAAGGCGATGGCGCCGCTCGGCGCTTCGCTGCTCTACATGGTGCCCGAGCAATATACAGGCGGCGCCAAGGTCGGCGGCTATGGCCGCGACCGGCCGGTGTTCTGGGTGAGCGCCGGCAGGGAGAAGCCGAAGGACCGCCAGCATGTCGCCTTCACCGCGCGCAGCCGCGCCGAGGTCGACGCCTTCCATGCCGCCGCCCTTGCCGCCGGCGGTAGGGACAATGGCGGGCCGGGTCTGCGCCCGCATTATCACCCCAACTACTATGGCGCCTTCGTCTTCGATCCCGACGGCAACAATGTCGAGGCGGTCTGCCATGATCCGGAGTGAGCCATGAATCGGAGTAAGTCATGAGCCTCGACAACCGGCCGGTCTACACGGGTGGCTGCCAATGCGGCGCGGTGCGCTTCCGCGTCGAGGGCACGCTCGGCGACGCCTCGGTCTGTCACTGCCGCATGTGCCAGAAGGCGAGCGGCAATTTCTATCTGCCGCTGGTCTCGGTGCGCGGCGCCAGGCTCGACTGGACGCGCGGCGAGCCGAAGCGCTTCCGCTCGTCCAGCGCCGCATGGCGCGGCTTCTGCGCCGAATGCGGCACGCCGCTGACCTTCGAGGCGCCGGATGGCATCGCCCTGGCGATCGCGACCTTTGACGACCCGGCCGGCATAGCACCGACCATCCAGTGGGGAACCGAGGCCAAGCTCCCCTACGTCGACAGCATCCCGAAATTGCCGGGCGAAGACACGATGGCGGATATCGGCTCGGCGCCTTACCTCGCCGAGCTCGTCTCCTATCAGCATCCCGATCACGACACCGACCAATGGCCGCCGGAGGAAAAACCATGACCGACCAGGTTCGAACAGGCGGCTGCCAGTGCGGCGCCGTGCGCTTCCGCATCAAGGGCAAGCTCGGACGCCCGTCCATCTGCCATTGCCGCATGTGCCAGAAACAGTTCGGCAATTTCTTCGGCGCGCTGGTGACGGTGCCGAAGGACGGCGTCGAATGGACCCATGAGGAGCCAAGCTATTTCCAGTCCTCGGTCAACATCGATCGCGGCTTCTGCCGACGCTGCGGCACGCCGCTGACCTACCGCCAGCCGGGCGCGCTGGAGATTGCCATCGGCGCCTTCGACGACCGGTCGGATCTGGCGCCGCAGATCCAGGTCAATTACGCGGTCCGGCTGCCCTGGGTCGAAAAGATCTTCGAAGCGCCGGTCCATGACGACCCCGACTACTACCGACGGCAGGAGCAGATCATCTCCTTCCAGCATCCCGACCACGAGACGGCCAACTGGCCGCAGCAGGGCTTGAAACTATGACGATCCACAGCAGGTCCTTGCGTACGCTCTATCCAGAGATCGAGCCGTTCGAGAGCGGCATGCTCGATGTCGGCGACGGCCATACCGTTTATTGGGAGCGCTGCGGCACCAAGGGCGCCAAGCCCGCCGTGTTCCTGCATGGCGGCCCGGGCGGCACAATCTCGCCGAAACACCGGCGGCTGTTCGACGCGAAACTGTACGACGTCATCCTGTTCGATCAGCGCGGCTGCGGGAAATCGACGCCCAACGCTTCGCTCGAAGCCAACACCACCTGGCACCTCGTCGCCGATATCGAACGGCTGCGCGCGATGACGGGCTTCGACAAATGGCTGGTGTTCGGCGGCTCCTGGGGCTCGACGCTGGCGCTCGCCTATTCCGAGACGCATCCCGAGCGCGTCAGCGAGCTCGTCGTGCGCGGCATCTACACGCTCACCCGCGCTGAGCTCGAATGGTACTACCAGTTCGGCGTCTCGGAGATGTTCCCGGACAAGTGGGAGCGCTTCCTGGCGCCGATCCCGGAGGCGGAGCGCGGCGACATGATGGCCGCCTACCGCAAGCGGCTGGTCGGCTCCGACCGCAAGGCACAGGTCGAGGCGGCCCTTGCCTGGAGCCTCTGGGAAGGCGAGACGATCACGCTCCTGCCGGAGCCTGAGACCAGCACGCCGTTCGGCCAGGACGACTATGCGGTGGCCTTCGCCCGCATCGAGAACCATTACTTCGTCCACGCCGGCTGGCTGGAGGAGGGACAGCTGCTGCGCGACGCATGGAAGCTGAAGGACATCCCCGGCACCATCGTCCACGGCCGCTACGACATGCCGTGCCCAGCGCGCTATGCCTGGGCGCTGCACAAGGCCTGGCCGAAGGCGGATTTCCACCTCATCGAAGGCGCCGGCCATGCTTATTCGGAGCCTGGGATTCTAGACCGGCTGATCCGGGCGACGGATGAGTTCGCGGGGAAATCGGGGAAATAATGATGCAGGTTAGCGCTCTACGGCGCCCCCCTCTGTCCTGCCGGACATCTCCCCCACAAGGGGGGAGATTGGCAGCTTCGGCTCTGCCGCTCCTCCTGCAACGCTGGAGATTGGCGAAAGCAGAAATGACGGCTGATCTCCCCCCAAGTGCGGGAGACGTCCGGCAGGACAGAGGGGGGCGCGAAGGATCGCGGCCTTTCGAGCAATAGCCATGACAAAGCAACGCCTCTATCTGTTCGACACCACCCTTCGCGATGGCCAGCAGACGCCGGGCATCGACTTTTCCGTCGAGGACAAGATCGCGATCGCCAAGCTGCTCGACGATTTCGGCATCGACTATGTCGAGGGCGGCTATCCCGGGGCCAATCCGACCGACACCGCCTTCTTCCAGCAGAAGCGGACGGAAAGCGCGAAATTCGTCGCCTTCGGCATGACCAAGCGGGCAGGGGTCTCGGCCTCGAACGATCCGGGGCTGGCAGCGCTAGTCCAGTCGAAGTCGGATGCCATCTGCTTCGTCGCCAAGAGCTGGGACTATCACGTGCGCGTCGCGCTCGGCTGCACCAACGAGGAGAACCTGGAGTCGATAAAAGTCTCGGTCGAGATGGCGGTCGCCGCTGGCAAGGAAGCGATGGTCGACTGCGAGCATTTCTTCGACGGCTTCAAGGCCAATCCGGAATACGCGCTGGCCTGCGCCAGGACCGCCTATGATGCCGGCGCGCGCTGGGTGGTGCTATGCGACACCAATGGCGGCACGCAACCTTCGGAAGTGCGGGCCATCGTCGAGAAAGTGATCGCCGGCGGCATCCCGGGCGACCATCTCGGCATCCATGCCCATGACGACACCGGCCAGGCGGTGGCGAATTCCCTTGCCGCCGTCGAGGCCGGCGTGCGCCAGATCCAGGGCACGCTGAACGGCATCGGCGAGCGCTGCGGCAATGCCAATTTGATCTCCATTGTGCCGACGCTGGCGCTGAAGCCGGCCTTCGCCGACCGCTTCGAGACCGGCATTTCGGCCGAGGCGCTGACCGGTATTTCGCGCCTGTCCCGCGCTTTCGACGAACTCTTGAACCGCGCGCCGGAGGCGCAGGCGCCCTATGTCGGCTCCTCGGCGTTTGCCACAAAGGCCGGCATCCACGCCTCGGCGCTCGCCAAGGAGCCGGCGACCTACGAGCATGTAGAGCCGCAAGCCGTCGGCAACCGCCGCCGCGTCATGGTCTCCGACCAGGGCGGCAAAGCCAATTTCCTCGCCGAGCTGCAGCGGCGCGGCATCGATGTGCCGAAGGACGATCACCGGCTCGATGCGCTTATCGCGGTCGTCAAGGAGCGCGAGGCCGAGGGCTACGCCTACGAGGGCGCCGATGCCTCCTTCGAATTGCTCGCCCGCAAGATGCTGCACGGCCTCCCGGAGTTCTTCAACGTCACCTCGTTCCGCTGCATGGTCGAGCGCCGCTTCGACGCCAACGGCAATCTGAAGACCGTCTCCGAGGCGATCGTGAAGGTCGAGGTCGACGGCGAGGAGAAGATGTCGGTGGCCGAGGGCCACGGCCCGGTCAATGCGCTCGACATCGCGCTGCGCAAGGACCTCGGCAAATACCAGAGCGAGATCGTCGACCTCGAACTTGCCGACTTCAAGGTGCGTATCCTCAATGGCGGTACCGAGGCCATCACCCGCGTTCTGATCGAATCGCACGATTCCACCGGCGCCCGCTGGTGGACCGTCGGCGTGTCGGAGAACATCATCGACGCCTCCTTCCAGGCGCTGATGGATTCGATCGTCTACAAGCTGATGAAGAACCGCGAGATGGCGGGGCTGGTGGCGGCGGAGTAGGTTGAACCATCACCAAAAGTCCTTTGATCCATCACAATTTTGCGATGGTCTTGGACGGCTGGCTGGGCCATAGCGTTGGGCCATGGTCACCACAACAGCTGATCTCGATCAAGACGCCAGGGCCCGCCGCGGCTTCCTGCTGGCGCTTGGCGCCTATTTCCTGTGGGGGCTCTTACCCTTCTACATGAAGGCGGTGGCGCATCTGCCGCTCGCCGAGGTGATCGCCAATCGCGTGGTCTGGTCGGTGCCGATCGCCGCGTGCGTGCTGGTCTGGGCCGGCCGCACCGCCGATTTCAAGGCAGCGATCCGCTCGCCCCGCAGCATCGCCATGGCGGCGCTGACGGCGGTGCTGATTTCGATCAACTGGGGCATCTATGTCTGGGCGATCGCGGTCGACCGCACTGTCGAGACCGCGCTCGGCTACTACATCAACCCGCTGGTCAGCGTCGTCGTCGGCGCCGTGCTGCTCGGCGAGCGGCTCGACCGCCTGCAGATCGCCGCGGTGGTGCTGGCCGCGATCGCGGTCGCCGTGCTCACGGTCGAAGCCGGCAAGTTGCCCTGGGTGTCGCTGGCGCTCGCCTTCTCCTTCGCCGCATACGGCTTCTTCCGCAAGACGCTGCCGATCGGCCCGAGCCAGGGTTTTCTGCTCGAAGTGCTGCTGCTCTCGGTGCCGGCGCTCTGCTACATCGCCTACCTGATCGCCACCGGCCAGGATCATTTCATCTCGAGCACCGCGAACGACACCGCGCTGCTGATCGGCTGCGGCCCGATCACCGCGGTGCCGCTACTGCTCTTTGCCTTCGGCGCCAGGCTTTTGCGGCTCTCCACCATCGGCATCATGCAATATATCGCGCCGACCATGGTGTTCCTGATCGCGGTGCTGATCTTCGATGAGCCCTTCGGCACCGTCCAGGCCATCGCCTTCGCGCTGATCTGGACGGCGCTGGCCATGTACAGCTGGTCGATGTTCAGGGGTCGCGAGGTCCGACAGCCGGCCCCCGCGGCAAGGTAAGGGCATTCGCCCTTTAATGCATGTCGCCCAAAAGTGCGCAGCGGTTTTGGGAGAACGACATGCATCAAAACAAAGACTTAAAGCGCGTCGCCTGAATCCGTTTCAGCGCGACGCGCTTTAAACGCGCCCCAGCCGCCGCACGATCATATAGATGATGCCGGCGATCACGACCGATATCGCCGTCACCACCCAGAAACCCATCGGCGTGTCTACCAGCGGCAGCCCGCCGACATTCATGCCGAACAGGCCTGAGATGATGGTCATCGGCAACAGCACCGCCGTCATCACGGAGAGGATGTAGAGCAGCTGGTTCGACTGCTCCGTCAGCTTCGCCATCAATTCGTCCTGCAGGAGCCTGGTTCGCGCCTGCAATTGCTCACCGTCATGATGCAGCGTGTGCGCCCGGTGCGAGAGCCTCGTCGCCATGTCGTTGATCGGGTCCGGCAGGTCGTCGCGGTGCGAATGGTCGAGATGGCGGAAGAGGTTGCTGAGCGTCGCCATCTGCCGGTGGATGATCACCAGCTGCCGGCGCGCGTCGACCAGGGCCTGCCGTTCGCTATGCCAGGCGTCGCAGACGATGCGATCCTCGATGCCGTCGAGCGTGTCGCCCATCTTGCCGAGCTCGCCCGACATGCCGTCGAGCGACTGGCCCATCACCGCCTCGATCAGCTCGGCCGGCGAACGGAATTTGCGCGTGCCGCTCTCGACCAGCTTGCGGATCTTGTCGACCGACTCCAGCGGCTGCTTGCGGGCGCCGATCAGCATCGTCTCGTTGAAGGCGAAGCGGAAATGCGTGAGCCCGCGCGCCTCGGCGAAGTCGTGCCTGAGGTCGGGCAGATCGCCGTAAAGGAAGTCGTCCTCGAAATCGATATGGCAGCCATGGCTGGGCGACAGGAAGGCCTCGCGCACAGCAGCCGGTAGGGCCTGCTCGGCGCCGATCTCCTTGCGGGCGCGCATGTCCGTGATCTGGTAGCTGCGCCACGTCCAGTGCGCCTCGGCCGGGTCCTTGGCGCGCACGCCCTCGGCGGTGAAATGATAGATGAAGAACAGCCCGTGCTCGTCGGGCAAGTAGGGCGAGAGGTCTGTGCCTTCGTTGGGGACAGCGATGTTCATGGCGGATTCGCCGGCTGTTGATGCGGTCGGGGTCGCGGGGGCGGCCAGGCGAAGTTTCTAGCATGGGCGACCCCGTTTGCGTGTGACAGTTCGATGACGGCCGGCGCTCCGGCGGTTTCCGTTCCGATTGCGTGCTTTCCCCAAAAAATCTTCCGCACCCCGGGAATAAAGCCCGGGCCTTCCGGGTCTTGCTGTGTAGCGAGGCCATCGTCCCAAGACGCGCATCGCCGGCCCCGGAGGAATGCTCACTTCCACGAAAACACCAATACACGCAGCCACAAGAGGAGACTTCTGATGTTCAACATGACACGCCGCATCGTGCTCGGATCCGCCGCCGCCGCGGCCGCCTTCGGCATTGCCGGCAGACTGGAATTCGCGCCTGCCGCTTACGCCGAAACCCCGGTCGAGCCGCTGGTCGGCTTCTACAAATACAAGGTGGGCTCGCTCGAGGTCACCGCCGTCTATGACGGCATCTGGCGCAAGCCCCACGACCCGGCCTTCATCAAGGACGTCTCTGTCGACGACACCAAGGCCGCACTTGCCAAGGCGGGGCTGACCACCGACTTCATGCCGATCCCGCTCACCGTCGTCGTTCTGCTGATGAACGGCCGCACCATCATGATGGATGCCGGCTCCGGCGTCGGCCAGTGGCAGGCCAACGCCACGCATCTGCCGGCCAACATGAAGGCCGCCGGCATAGACTACAAGTCGATCGACACTGTTCTGATCTCGCATTTCCACCCGGACCATGTCTGGGGCCTGATGGAGAAGGGCACCAACGCGCCGGTGTTCCCCAATGCCGAGCTCATCGTCAACGCCGCCGAATACAATTGGTGGACCGACCCCAGCCGGCTGGCCAAGCTTCCCGAAGGCCGCAAGCCGGCGGGCAAGCGCATCGCCGAAAACTTCCCGAAATGGAAGAACTGGAAGCTGGTCGAGAACGGCACGGAAGCGGTGCCCGGCATCCGCATCATGGCCGCGCCCGGCCACACGCCCGGCCACTCCGTCTACCATGTCGATGCGGGGTCCGAGCAGTTCCTCGTTTCGGCCGACACCATGTACGTGCCGGCGCTGCTCGCCCCGCATCCCGAATGGCAGGGCGCCTACGACCAGGACGGGCCGATGGCGATCGCCACGCGCCACAAGCTCGTCGACCAGGTGATTACCGACAATGTCCGTATCTGCGGCTCGCACTTCCCGTTCCCGGGCACCGGCAGCTTCGTCAAGGACGGCAGCGCCTACGCCTTCACCCCAACCCAGATCTGATCCGGATCGCGGATATGAATCGAATTCCGAACAGAAAGCGATAACGCCAATGAAACATGCACTTTTCGCGGTGCTCGGCGCCATTGCGGTGCTGACCGCGGCCCCGATCGCGATCGCCGTGCCGGCCTATGCCGTGGACGACATCGAAGGCGCCGACGCGCCCGACCTGACCGCCGTGAAGGCCAAGATCGACGCCAAGGACTATCAAAGCGCGCTGGCCGACCTGCGCGACCTCGCGCAGGACACCCAGCAGGCCGACGTCTACAATCTGCTCGGCTTCACGCTGCGCAAGACCGGCGACTACCAGACCTCGCTGACCTACTACGCCAAGGCGCTGGAGCTTAAGCCCGACCACAAGGCCGCCCATGAATATCTGGGCGAGCTCTATGTCGAGACCGGCGACATGGCCAAGGCCAACGAGCAGCTCGCCTCGCTGCACAAGCTCTGCCCGGCGGGCTGCGAGGAGCTTTCCGACCTAAAGCAGGCCATCGATACCAAGGTGACGAAGTAAGGCTTTTGGGCGCCATTCATCGCAACGAAGTGCGGAGAGGGTGTTGCGCAGCGGGCGGCGCCGGCGCCGGGCGAAAAATCATCAAGGGCGACTACCCTGCGCCCGTGAGGGTACCGCCTCGGGCAAACGTCCCAAATCTCTGCGGATGCCAACCTTATTGGAGCCGACCCATGACAGCGACCGAACCCGCCGAGAAGCTTCATATCCGTGACGCGGTCCTGCTTGTCGGGCGCCTGCTCCTGTCCCTGATCTTCGTGCATGAGGGCCTTGAGCTTGCGACCCGTTTCGGGGGCGCTCAGAAGGCGATGGCCGCGCTCGGCGTCGGCACGCCGCTGCTGCTTGCTACAATTGCGTTGCAGCTCGGCGCGGGCTTATCCGTGGCGCTCGGCATCCTGGCGCGGCTCGGCGCGGTGGCGCTCGGCCTTTTCTGCCTGATGACGGCAGGCCTCTTCCACACCAACTTCGCCAGCCAGAACGAGCTGCTGCATTTCGAGAAGGATCTTGCGATTGCCGGCGGCATGTTCATCCTGGCGCTCAGCGGCGCAGGTGGGTTGTCGGCGGACAGGGTGCTCTTCGTGAAGGCTGCCAAGATTGGTGCGCCCGTGGAGTAGCATCTGTCGATGAGCGGGACGAGTCTGCCGGTTGACGGGCACCCCTCACAGCACGCTGGTGATCCCGCCATCCACCAAGAGCGTCTGTCCCGTCACGAAGCTCGCGGCGTCCGAGGCCAGGAACACGACTGCACCCGCGAGCTCCTCCACGTCGCCCCAGCGCCGCATCGGCGTGCGGCCGGTGAGCCAGCCGGAGAATGTCTCGTCGGCGACGAGGGCCGCGTTGAGCTCGGTCTTGAAATAGCCAGGCGCGATCGCGTTGACGCGCACGCCGTGCTGACCCCATTCGCCGGCCATCGACTTGGTCAGCATCGTGATCGCGCCTTTGCTCGCCGCGTAGGGCGCGATCGAGGGGCGGGCGAGCACGCTCTGCACCGATGAGACGTTGATGATTACGCCCTTACGCCGCGCGATCATGCCCTTCACCGCGGCCCGGCTCACCTTGAACACGCCGTCGAGATTGGTCGCCATCAGCGCGTCCCAGTCGGCGTCGCTGAACGTCTCCAGCGGCGCGCGGCGCTGGATGCCGGCATTGTTGACCAGGATGTCGATCGGGCCGGTGCCGGCTTCCGCCGCCGCGATGGCGCCGTCGATCGACTGCGTGTCGGTCACGTCGATCACCGATTCCGCGATGCTGTAGCCCTCGGCGCGCAGGCGATCCCCGGCAGCCTTCAACTCTTCCGCCTTGCGGCCGCCGAGTGTCACGCGCGCACCGGCGCCTGCAAGCGCCTCCGCGAACACAAACCCCAGCCCGCGGCTGGCGCCGGTGATGAAAGCATGCCTGCCTTCGAGGCTGAACAGCCTCCCGAGATAGTCAGTCGAACGCAATTTGCACCCTCATCGATCTGTCGCCGGCGGGCTCGCCGGCCCACGCCAGCGTGCCGCGTGGCTCGATGAAGTGCAAGGCGCTCGCCACGGTCGACCTGATCGCGCGAACTCACCCAACCTAAGGTTTGTTGAGATGCAAGTGCTCAGCTAGCTGCGGCTTGCGCCGATAGAATAGGTTCCGCGTCTAAGCTCAGGTCCCCGCGATGCGCCGATGCACACGGCCCAGGCTTTCGGCGAAGGCATCGAACAGCCCCCGCTCGGTGAGCTCGCGCAGCACCTGCTCGTTGATACCGCCCCGCGTCGCATAGTCCTGCGAAAGATGCATGAAATCGGCATCCGGCGTTGTGTCCGGCGCGTTCGCCAGGGCCTTGAAAATGCTGGTGATGTAGTCGCGCGCCTTGTCGCTCGAAACGCCTTCGCCGCGCACCCAGCCATGGATCGTGTCGAGATATTTGAAATAGCTGGCATAGGTCGCAGTGACGACGGTCAATACGTCGAATTCATTCTGGTCATCGACCTCGATCACTTTCCCCAATCTGCTGAAGAATGCCGCCGTCTCGCGATCCGACGGGCAGACGATCGTCGCACCCTCGAGACGAGCGATCATCGGCATGGGCAGCGCCTTTGTCACCCGCCCGGCGGGCGCTACGAGGGCGGCGATCTCCTCGCGAGATACCGTCGCGATCAGGCTGACGACGTGATGATCCTCGCGAAACCGCAGCTCCTTGAGGACGTCCCGTGCAATCTGCGGCCGCACAGCCAGCATGACCCTGTCGCATTGGTCGAGCACAGCCTGGTTGTCCGCAGCGATGCGCACATCCGGATAGCGCGCGGCGAGTTCCGCGGCGATGTCCTCATTGCGCGGTGAGACGACCACCGGCGTTGCCTCGCCAGGCAACGATTTCAGCCCCGTGACGATGGCTGAGCTCAGTGCGCCTATGCCGACAAAGCCGAGTTTCATTTGAGGCCCATCGCGTTTGTTTCCAATCGCCGCCGACAATAGCGCCCCCTTTATCGCCGGCAAGAGGAAGCCCAACTCACGCTCGACCAACTGAAGGCAGCAGTCCGTCACGGCACGGTCATTTCCGCGGCCGACGATCTGCGACCGATTCGGATTCGAGCGAGACCGCCGATGACTGGAACGACGAAGGCCAGGTATGATGGCTCCATCCTGAGCTTCCAGCAGAAGCGCGGACAGGAATCGTCAGCTTTTTTCCTGCCGTTCCTGAAATCCGATATGCGGCTGCTCGACATCGGTTGCGGTCCAGGAAACATCACCGCGACGCTTGCCGCGCATGTCGGCGCGGCGGTCGGGATCGACATCCAGCCACGCTCGATTGCGGCGGCGGACGAACTGGTCGAGGCGGCAGGGATCGGCAATCTGTCGTTTCGCGAAGCCGACATGACGACCTTGCCGTTCGACGATGAAGCCTTCGATGCCGTCTTCTTCCACGCCGTGCTCTACCATCAGGATCAGCCGACATTGACCAGGACGCTAGCCGAAGCAATGCGCGTGCTGCGGCCCGGCGGCCTGGTCGCCACGCGGGATGCCGATGTCGGCGGCAACATCCTCCATCCCGACCTGCCGGGCCTGCGCATCGCGCTCGATCTCTGGCAGCGCTGGTACGAGCATGGTGAGCCAGATGTCCTCAATTTCGGGCGGCGCCAAGGTGCGATCCTCAGGGCGCACGGCTTTTTGCCGGTCTGGACGGGAGCAAGCTACGTCAACCACAGCGCCGACGAAGAGACCCGCCGGGAGACGGTTGAAGACGCCAGGCGCAGCCTCAACTCGCTCGGCGTCAGGCTGATCGAAAGGGACGGGGCGACACAAGCCGAGCTCGACGAGGCATTGTCGGCCTGGGACGTCTGGGGAGCGGAGCCCGACGCCGTCTACCTGCGCTGCCGGTGCGAATGCATCGCCAGAAAACCAGGCGCCGCTTAAGGTCTAAGCTATGTGGATGGGAAGCCCTCGAAAGCCAGGCGGCGGCGCAGCCTGAAACCGAAATGGCTGGCCGCTCCCGTTACGCGCCATTAATTCCGGACTGCTACTTTAAGCTGCGTTCGATCGGAGCATGAGAGAAAAGTTCGGCCGTGAGCCAGCGCGCCTTCATTGTCTCGCTCGTCCTGCTGGCAGTGCTTGTCGCGCTGTCGGCGACACGTTTTGCGGGCGCGACGATCGGCTTCCTCTTCGCGATCGCGGGAATCTTCTTCGCGGGCGTGCCGGGGGCCGCCATCGGTTATGAACTCAATCAGGTTGGCATTCCTGTAACTGGAACGCAGCTTCTCTTGATCGCGGCCAGCCTCTACGTGCTGCTCGCCCTTGCGGCAGCCTTCCAGGCATGGCGACGGGTCCGGCAAGGCCACATGGATAGGGCGCGCTCCGCAGTGACGCGTCTTGCGCTGCTGGTGGCGCTGCCGCTGAGCGCCTGGCTGTCGCTCGACGCAATGCAACGCGCCTGGCCGTGACGACTGGGCTGCGGCCTCGTGAACTGGCAAGATGCTTCCACCGGACGCGTCCGGGGGCAGGGGGTAGGCAATGACTTTGCTTCAATTCGCAGTCACCGGCGAACAGATATCCAACGATGAGACGGAAGAGGTCATCCGCGAGGCGGAACCGCGTCGCAGCCTGATACGCTATCGCCCCGATGGCGGCGAGCTGTTCATCCATACGCGGGTGAACATGGAGCTTCTGCGGGCCGCCGCTCCGCTTCCGATCCTGCTCCTGAAGATCACGCCGCGCGCAAACGAATTGACGCCGCGCGACGCTCTGCTGACGCCCAAAGGATCGATCCGGAACTACGCTTTTCTCGAAAGGCTTTGCGAGGATCTGGCCACTGCAAGTTGCCCAGCCTGCTATATCGCGGAACAGCATGGTGAGGGGCGCAGGGATTTTTACTTTACCACCGAAGACGTCGCCGGCTTCGAGCGGATTGCCCGAACCGCCGCCGAGGCATTGGTCTTTCCGATCGCCCTCGAGCAGCATTCGCTTGCGGAGATGGCGCCGCTCATTCTTCCTGCAGAGGCCATTGGCGACCTCAACCTGGAAATCGCCGCGGACGCCCGTATTCGGCCGACGCGCTTCGAGTTCTGGGGCGCGGAGCCTGCACTGAAAAAGCTGTGCGCCGAGCTCGAAAAGCGCGGCTATCGCTTCCTCAGCTTCGAGGCGTTTTCCCGTGAATTGCGAATGGCAAAGAACGTGCCGATCGACGGAGAAGGGTTTGGGGCGGTGCTGAGGGAAATCGTTCCACTTGCCCGGTCGCTGCAATGCAGCTATTGCGGCACCGAGACCGTCGAAGGGCGGGACCAGTTCCTGTTAACCCGCCCATTGCCCGAGCGCTACACCGGCGCGTCGCGGGCGGGCCTTTTCCGTCGCATCTTTGGTCGCTCATAGGTGCTGCCGAGCGAGCGTCAGCACCAACGGCTGTCTCCGCCCTCAGCGCTTCGGTCCGAAACCTGGATAAGGATTGAGCGGCACGATTGCCGCGATGTCCATCATGCCGGCCTCGACAAGCGGCAGGGTGGCGAGATGGGTGCGCACTTCCTTCTCGTCGGCCGCCTCGAACATCATACCGCTGCCGGGGATGTCGCCGCGGTTCCAGACCTGGCGCACCGCGCCTTGCGCATAGAGCGTGCGTCGCTGCTCGGCTTCGCCGGGGAGCAGTGGGCCGAAATCGGCGTCGCTGAACTTCTGGGTGTTGCGGGTGAGCAGCGCAAAGAACTGCATGGCGGTCTCCTTTGTGGCCGGTTGATGCCTCAGATATCGCGCGGCTGGTCAGACTGTCCAAGACTGATTAGGCTAAAGTTCAGACCTTTGAGGACTTGAACTACAGGAGCAAAAAATGCTCGACCTGCGCCAAATAAGATATTTCGTCGCCGTCGCCGAGGCCGGCAATGTCGGCCGCGCCGCCGAGCAGCTGCATATCTCGCAATCGCCCTTGAGCCGGCAGATCATGCAGCTCGAGGAGCAGCTGGGCGTCACGCTGTTCGAGCGCGCCAGGCAGCGCATCCATCTCAACGCCGAGGGCAGGGCGTTCCTTGCCGAAGCCCGGGCGCTGCTTGCCGATGCCGCGCGGTTGGAACAGCTCGGCCGCAATCTTGCCAGCGGCGCCGCCGGCAGCCTCGCCATCGGCTATGTCGAGGGCGCGGTGCATGCCGGGCTGGTCGCCGACATGCTGCGCGAATTCCGCCGCGAGCGGCCGGATTTCCATCTGCAATTGCGCAGCCGCCGCACTGCGGCACAGTTCGAGGATCTGCGAAGCCGAGCGCTCGACCTCGGCTTCGTTTACGCGCAGGCGCCGAAAGGTGATCCGGATATCGAGAGCATGCTGGTGCGCCGCGAGCCGCTGGTGCTGGCGATCCCCGAGGGCGATCCGCTTGCCGGTGTCGACGACATCCGGCCCGGCCATCTCGACGGCCGCGCCTGGATCACCGTGGTGCGCCAGCCCGACGACACCAACCGCGCGCAGTTCCTGGCGGCCTGCGTCGAGGCCGGTTTCGTTCCCGACATCGCCTATGAGACGGCCGATCCCTTGACGTCGCTCGGCCTGGCCAGTGCCGGGCTTGGTCTGGCGACCGTGCAGGCGAGCCTGACAAGCGCCGCGCCGCCCGGCATAGTCTTCCGCGACCTGCCGTGGTTCAAACGTACGGTCTCGATCCATCTGGCGTGGCGGCGCTCTGATCGGCGCGCGGTGATTGCGGATTTGAGGAGGGCAGCAGGGCAGTAGGGGCGTTTCCTTGAGTACTGTTCTCCAGTGCCCAAACATACTCCCTTACTGCCCTACTCCCTTACATCTTGTCGATCACCGACTGCACGCCCTCGGTCGGCGCGTCCACCGACGATCCGGCCACCATGATGGTAGCGACGATGGCCTCGGGATCGTTGACCACCAGCGGCTTCACCCTATGTGCGGTGTGGATGAAGCCTTCGTCCGACATGTGCTCGATGAGCGCGAGCATCGGATCCCAGAAGCCTTTGATGTTGGCGAAGACGATCGGCTTGCGGTGATGGCCGAGCTGCGCCCAGGTCATGATCTCGACGATCTCCTCGACCGTGCCGATGCCGCCAGGCAGGGCCACAAAGGCGTCGGATTTCTCGAACATCCTGTGCTTGCGCTCGTGCATGTTGTCGGTGATCAACAGCTCGTCGAGCTTGTCGAGAGCGCTCTCGGTCGCTTCACGGTTGATCAGGAAGCGCGGGATGATGCCGGTCACCTTGCCGCCGGCCTTGAGCGCGCCTTCGGCGACGGCGCCCATGATCCCCTTGGTGCCGCCACCATAGACCAGGCGCAGACCGGATTTCGCCAGCGAGCGGCCGAGCAGATGGCCGGCCTTGATATAGGCCTCGTCGCGGCCCGGAGACGAACCGCAATAGACGCAAACGGATCGAATCGTGTTCATGAGGATGATTGGTGATGGGGACGGTTGGCGCGGTCAAGCCCATGGACGGGCTTTTTCTTGTGGCACTGGTGAAAACACGCTAGACCGGCGTTAGGTGGCTAAGGGGGCAGAAAAGATTATGGCTATCAATCCTTCAAAGGCGTTTTTGTTCGCGGCGGGCGGCGTTGCCGTCGTCGCGGCGGTCGCCTACGGGTCGGGCGCGCTCGACCCTTACGTCGACGACCAGAAACCGGCACAGGTCGCTGCACTTCCGCAAGCCGACACGAAACCAGCAGAATCCTCAAGCACGTCCACCGAGGGGCGCCTGCCGCAAGCCCCGGCCAACACGATGGCTCCGGCCAACAACACGACGGCGCCGGCCAATAAGATGGCGCCCGCCAACAATGCGATGGCACCGGCCAACAATGCGACGGCCCCCGCAGCATCCGCGCCGGCCGCCCAGGCGCCCGCCGACGCCGGTCCGGTATTGCCGACCTTCGATGTCGTGCGCGTCGAAGGCAACGGGTCGATCGTCGTCGCCGGCAGTGCCGCGCCCAACGCCAAGGTCGAGATCCTGAACGGCGGCACAGTGTTCGGCTCGACCGATGCCGGTTCCGACGGCGGCTTCGCCATCGTGCTCGACGATCCGTTGAAGCCGGGCGACTACACCATCACGCTGCGCGCCACCGCCGGCGGCGTCGCGGTCGCCTCGGCGCAGACCGCCGTCATCTCGGTGCCGCAGAGCCCGACCGGCCAGGTGCTGGCGATGGTCGAGGAGCCGGGCAAGCCGTCCGAATTGCTCACCGTGCCGCAGCCGGAAGCCAAGCCGGCCGCACCGGCCGCCGCTGACCAGCCTGCCGCTCAGGCGCCGACCGCTGCCGCAACCGCTCCGGCGGCGTCCAACACCGAGGCCGCGCCGGCAGCGACTGCCCCGGCCGCCGGCGACCAGGCTGCCGCCCCCGCAACGCCGGCGCCGGCCGGCGCAGGCGAGTCCAAGATCGCCGTCGAGGCGGTCGAGATCGACGGCAGCAAGATCTTCGTCGCCGGCACCGCCGATCCCGGCCGCAAGGTGCGCGCCTATGCCGACGACCTCCTGCTCGGCGAGGCCAAGACTTCGCCTGACGGGCATTTCCTGATCGAAGCGAAACGCGACATCCCCGTCGGCAATTACACCATCCATGTCGACGGCCTTGCCGACGACGGCGTGAAGGTCGTCGCCCGCGCCGCCGTGCCTTTCGAACGCGAGCCCGGCGAGTCGATCGCCGCCGTCGCGCCGAACGAGACCAAACCGGCGGAAACCAAGCTCTCACAGGTCCAGGGTGCCGGGTCTCAGGCCGCGGAAGACAAGTCCGCCGGGACAACGGCGCCGGCCACGGAAGCAGCCAAGCCCGCCGACACGACGGCTCCGGCTGCCGAGGCTCCGGCCAAGACCGCGGAAGCGGCGCCGTCGGCCGGTGTGCCGGAGACGGTCGCGCCCAAGCTCGAACATGCCGACGGCACCGTCATCATCCGCCGCAAGGATACGCTCTGGCGCATCTCCCGAAGGGTCTACGGCTATGGCATGCGCTACTCGACCATCTATCTCGCCAACCAGGACCAGATCCGCGATCCGAACCGCATCTGGCCCGGCCAGGTCTTCAAGGTTCCCGGCAAGTCGAAGGAAGGCGAGCCGGCCGACATGAAGGCCATGGGCGACCAGATGACTACGCCGAAGGCACAGTAGCAGCGAGGCGGTTGAGCGCGTAGTCTCCCCCCCTCGAGGGGGGAGATCAACTGCCTACCCACCAGCATAGCTTGCCCTCCCGCCGTCCATCGTCTATCGCCGATGGACGATGATCGAATCCCCATCCGACAACCGCTCTCCCGACAGCCGCGCCATCGCCGCGCGGTTTGCCGCACTTTCGCATCCGGCGCGCATCGAGATCCTGAAGCACCTCTCGGCGAGCCGCTGTTGTTCCTGCCGCGAGGTTGTCGACCATTTCAATCTGGCGCAATCCACCGTTTCGCAGCATCTGAAGATCCTGGTCGAGGCCGGGCTGGTCCGCTTCGAGCCCGACCGGCAGCGCTCGCGCTATGCGGTCGACCATGCCGCGCTGGCCGGCGTGTCCGCCTCGCTCGCCGCGCTCGTCAACTCCTGCTGCCGCTGACCCTCTCACCCAAAAGGCAAGACTAGTGGCCGACAAGACCGTCTCCGCCGAATCCGGCACCCTCACCACACTGCGGAACCTGTGGCCCTATATGTGGCCGGCCGACCGCGCCGACTTAAGAGCCCGCGTCACCTGGGCGACGCTTCTCCTGGTCGTTGCCAAGGTGACGCTGGTCGCCGGTCCCTATTTCTTCAAATGGGCGACCGATGCGCTGGCCCATGCCTCGAAGAGCCCGCCGCCGCTGCCCGCCTTCATGCTGGCGCCGGTGATGCTGGTCATCGCCTACAACGTGCTGAGGCTTGTGCAGCTAGGCTTCAACCAGCTGCGCGACGCGCTGTTTGCCCGTGTCGGCCAATATGCGGTGCGCCAGCTCGCCTTCCGCACCTTCGTCCACATGCACCAGCTGTCGCTGCGCTTCCATCTCGAGCGCCGCACCGGCGGGCTGTCGCGCATCATCGAGCGCGGCACCAAAGGTATCGAGACGATCGTGCGCTTCGTCATGCTGAACACGGCGCCGACCATCCTCGAATTCGCGCTGACCGCCGGCATCTTCGCCTACACCTATGGCTGGAAATACGTGGCCGTGGTGGCGGTCACCGTGTGGATCTATGTCTGGTTCACGGTCAAGGCCAGCGACTGGCGCATCTCGATCCGCCGCGACATGAACGACAGCGACACCGACGCCAACACCAAGGCGATCGACTCGTTGCTCAATTTCGAGACGGTCAAATATTTCACCAACGAGCGCATGGAGGCCGAGCGCTTCGACCGCTCGATGGCGCGCTACGAGACCGCCGCGACGAAAACCTGGACCTCGCTCGGCTGGCTGAACTTCGGCCAGGGCTTCATCTTCGGGCTGGGCACCGTCATCGTCATGTGCATGTCGGCGCTGGAGGTGCAGGCGGGCACGCAGTCGGTCGGCGATTTCGTCTTCATCAACGCCATGCTGATGCAGCTTTCCGTGCCGCTCAACTTCATCGGCTTCATCTACCGCGAAATCCGCCAAGGCCTGACCGATATCGAGCACATGTTCGACCTGCTCGACGTTCCCCAGGAGATCGTCGACAAGGCGGACGCGAAGCCGCTTAAGGTGGGCCCCGGCAAGGTCGAGTTCCGCGACGTGCATTTTTCCTACGATCCGAACCGCAAGATCCTGAAGGGCGTGTCCTTCGAGGTGCCGGCAGGCAAGACGGTGGCGATCGTCGGCCCCTCCGGCGCCGGCAAGTCGACCATTTCGCGGCTTTTGTTCCGCTTCTACGATGTGCAAGGCGGCCAGGTGCTGATCGACGGTCAGGACATCCGCGATGTGACGCAGGAAAGCCTGCGCGCCGTGCTCGGCATGGTGCCGCAGGACACCGTGCTCTTCAACGACACCATCGCCTACAACATCCGCTACGGCCGCGTCGGCGCCAGCGAGGAGGAGGTGCGCAAGGCGGCCGAGCTCGCCCAGATCGGGCCGTTCATCGCCAAGCTGCCCGAGGGCTACCGCTCGATGGTCGGCGAGCGCGGGCTGAAACTGTCGGGCGGCGAGAAGCAGCGCGTGGCGATCGCCCGCACCATCCTCAAGGCGCCGCCGATCCTGATGTTGGACGAGGCGACCTCGGCGCTCGACACTCAGACCGAGCAGGAGATCCAGGCGGCGCTCGACGTCGTCAGCAAGGGCCGCACCACCATCGTCATCGCCCACCGGCTGTCGACGGTGATCTCGGCCGACGAGATCATCGTGCTGAAAGATGGCCAGATCGCCGAGCGCGGCACGCATGCCGCGCTCTTGCGCAAGCAGGGCCTCTACGCCTCGATGTGGGACCGCCAGCGCGAGGCGACCGAAGCCGAGGAGCGGCTGCGCATCGCCCGCGAGGGCGACGAGTTCGGCGTGATTGTGCGGAGAAGGACGTCGGAGGTGAGTTAGCGCCTCTTCCTTCTCCCCTTGTGGGAGAAGATGGATCGGCGCGCAGCGCCGAGACGGTTGAGGGGTTTTCCAGGGAACGCCAGCGTCTCACTCCGCTGGAGCACCCCTCATCCGACCGAGCTTCGCTCGGCCACCTTCTCCCACAAGGGGAGAAGGAAAGGCCTGCGCAAGAATTACTCTTGACCTCAACCATGCTTGAGCTTGCAAACCGTCTTCGAGCCCCTGCTAAGCACCTCGTTCAAGAACGGAGACAGATCGAAATGAGCAAGATAAATCAACGCGATGGCAGCGTTTTCCGGGTCGACAAGTTCGTCGTCCCGGCGGAAGCGCGCGACGAGATACTCGGCAAGGTCCGCATGACGCATGCACTGCTACGCCAGCAAGAAGGCTTCGTGCAGGATTTCCTGCTCGAGCAGTTCTCCGGCCCGGGCGAATTCAACATCGTCACCATGGTCGAGTGGGAAAGCCAGGCAGCCGTCGACAAGGTGGTGCCGATCGTCAAGGCAGCACACGAGCGCATCGCCTTCAATCCTCAGGAAACGATCGACCGACTCGGCGTCAAGGCCGATATCGCCAACTATCAGCGCGTGCCGGAGCTGTAGGACGGCCACCCCGCGCCAGGCGCGGAAACAGCGACGCTCAGCACCTGACCGGTGCGGGCGTCGCTCACCATATGCTCGAAGCCGCGCCATTCGGCGGCGGCGATAAACAGCGTCCTGCCGTCTGCGCCGCCCAGCATGCAGGCAAAGCAGCCGCGATCGACCTCGATCCGGTCGAGTTTTATACCGCCCTCGCGCACCCGGACACAGTGCCGGTTGGGCACGTCGGCATACCAGACGCAGCCCTCGGCATCGAGGCAGATGCCGTCTGGATAGTCATTGCCGAGATCGGCCCAGACGCGGCGGTTGAAAAGGCCGCCATCGGCCGCAATATCGAAGGTGGTCAGTCGCCTGGCATGAGATTCAGCGACGATCAGCGTCTTGTTGTCGGGCGTTACCGCCATGCCGTTGGCGAAAGCGATGTTCTCGGCCACCTGCAGGACCGCGCCGTCCGGCTTGATCAGCACAACAGTGTCAGGTCCGAAATGCTCGCCTGCCGCCGGCGCCGGCCCACCGCCATTGACATAGATGCTGCCGCGCCCATCGACGACGATCTCGTTCCACGGATTCTTCGACAGTTCTCGCAGATCGGCATGAGTGACGAGCGTTCCGTCCGCTTCCTGCCTCAGCAGCAGGCCCTCCCGGCCGGAGACCACCAACAGCCGCCCGTCCGGCAGCCAGTCGATCGAATAGGGAAGCACGGCCGGCACGGTGAGCATGACATCGCTCCTGCCGTCCTCATTTACGACGACGATCTCGCCGGTGCCCCAGTTGCAGAGCCAGAGCCGCCCGTCATGCCAGCGCGGGGATTCGCCAAAGGCGAGACCCTTTGTGATGACCTGGGCTTTCCGGATGGCGGATTTCGGCGACGGCATCGGCTGGCTCCGTTGCTGGACTGTCCTGCCAAGGACGGGCGAGTGGGCTGCTTTCCGACAGTCGGCGCGGAAAAGTCGTTTGGGAACGGTAGCGTTCCTTCGCGCCCCCCTCTGTCCTGCCGGACATCTCCCCCACAAGGGGGGAGATTGGCAGCGTCGATGCCCCGCGCTGTGCTGCCACGTCGACGGATTGGCGAAATCGCTGCTGACGGTCGATCTCCCCCCAAGAGGGGGAGATGTCCGGCAGGACAGAGGGGGGGCGCTGTCCCGCCAGCGTCAACAATGCTCAGGATAGTGGGAATAGTCCTCCCCCATTGTTGCGTTGCGGGGAGGGGGGCTTTCGGCTATTGAGGCCGGACCTGAAACCGGGACCGCCCCAGCCCTATGACGCTTCTCGATACGATCAAGAATACATTCGTTCCGATCCATCGCGAAGGCTATCCCTTCATCGCCGCCTTTGGCGCGGCAACGCTGTTCCTCGGCTATTTCTCCTCGATCCTGTTCTGGGTCGGGCTGATCCTGACTGCCTGGTGCATCTATTTCTATCGCGATCCCGAGCGCGTCACGCCGGTCGACGACCGGCTGGTGGTGAGCCCGGCCGATGGCGTGATTTCCGCCGTCGGCCCCGCCGTGCCGCCGCGCGAGCTTGGCCTGGGCGCAGGCGAGATGACCCGCATCTCGGTGTTCATGAATGTCTTTTCCTGCCACATCAACCGCGCGCCGGTGCGCGGCAGGATCACGCGGATCGAGCATCGTCCGGGCAAGTTCCTCAACGCCGAGCTCGACAAGGCAAGCTCCGAGAACGAGCGCAACGGCCTTGTCATCGACAGCCCCAACGGCACGATCGCCGCCGTGCAGATCGCCGGCCTGGTGGCACGTCGTATCGTCTGCTGGGCCGAGGCGGGCGGCTCGATCGGGATCGGCGAGCGTTTTGGGCTGATCCGCTTCGGCTCGCGCGTCGACGTGTTCCTGCCGGCGAACGCGGTGCCTCGCGTCGCCGTCGGCCAGACGGCGGTGGGCGGCGAGACGGTGCTTGCGGAGTTCGGCGGCGCGGCCGTCGCCCCGCTGGTCAGGATTTCCTGAGCGGTGGGCGCGCCCTTCAAGAAATTCGAGGCGCACGCCAGCGGCGGCCCGCGCATCCGTGAGATCCCGATGCGCATGGTGCTGCCCAATCTGGTCACTGTGCTCGCCATCTGCGCCGGCCTGTCCGGCATCCGCTTCGCCTTCGAGGACCGTTTTGAGCCGGCCGTCGTCATGGTGCTGCTCGCCGCGTTCCTCGACGGCATCGACGGCCGCCTGGCGCGCATGCTGAAGGCGACCTCGAAATTCGGCGCGCAGATGGATTCGCTGGCCGACATCGTCAATTTCGGCGTCGCGCCCGCGCTGGTGCTCTATGCCTTCCTGCTCGACCGCGCCGGCTCGCCGGGCTGGATCGCGGCGCTTCTCTTCACCATCGCCTGCGGCATGCGGCTTGCCCGCTTCAACGTGCTGGCGGACGACACCGATCAGCCCGCCTGGCAGACCGAATATTTCGTCGGCGTGCCGGCGCCGGCGGGCGCGGTGCTCGTCATGCTGCCGCTCTATCTCTATTTCCTGCGGCTCGGGCTTGAGCCCAGCCGGCCCGCCGCCTTCGTCGCCACCGGCTTCACCGTGCTGGTTGCCTTCCTCCTGGTCAGCCGGCTGCCGGTCTATTCGGGCAAGAGCGTCAAGGTGCCGGGCGACAGGGTGCTGCCGGTCATCCTTGGCGTCGTGCTCTACATCCTGCTGTTGATGACCTATCCCTGGTACACGCTGACCGCTTCGGTCGCGGGCTATCTGCTCTTCCTGCCGTTCTCCGTGCGCGCCTATTCGAAGCGGGCCATGCGCGAAGGCGAGAAGGTGCCGCCTTCGGATATTGGCTAAACCCACCTAAGCCGCCGCACTCAGCCCCAGCCGGTCGATCGCCAGCTTGCGCGCCGACACGTAATCGGTCTTGCCGGAGCCCAGCACCGGGATTTCTTCCACCTTGACGATGTCGTTCGGCACCATCAGCTCCGCCGCGCCCGCCTTCTTGCCGAACTGGCGCAACTCCTCGGCGCTGGCGTCGTCGGCGGTGGTCACCAGCACGATGCGCTCGCCGCGCCTCTTGTCGGGCACCGCCACCGCAGCGTGGCGTTCTTCCGGCCACAGCGACTGGACCAGCATCTCGACCGCGCCCAGCGACACCATCTCGCCGGCGATCTTGGCGAAGCGTTTGGCCCGCCCGCGAATGGTGATGAAGCCGTCGCGGTCGACCGAGACGATGTCGCCCGTGTCATGCCAGCCTTCGAGCGGCTGCAATTCGCCCGGACGGTCGGCGGTCATGTAGCCCATCATCATGTTCGGCCCGTCGAGCCACAGCCGGCCGGCATCGGTGATGCCCTCGACCGGCTCGAGCTTCATGCGGATCGCCGGCAGCAGCCGGCCGACCGTGCCGTCGCGGTTATGGATGGCGGTGTTCACCGCCACCACGGGCGCCGCCTCGGTCAGCCCGAAACCTTCGATGATCGATGCCTGGAAGCGGTCGCGGTAGGTGCGGCGCGTCTCAGGCTTCACCGCCTCGGCGCCGGCGACCACGAAGCGCAGGCTGGAGAAGTCGCCGTCCTTGGCGGTGCGGGCATAGTTGGCAAGGAAGGTGTCGGTGCCGAACATCACCGTCGGCTTCACCTTGCGGGCGATCTCGGGGATGATCTTGTAGTGCAGTGGTGAGGGGTAGAGGAACAGTTTTACGCCTGTCACCAGCGGCAGGATGGTGCCGCCGGTCAGGCCGAAGGAATGGAATACCGGCAGCACGTTGAGCAGGGTGTCGGCCGGCGAGATCGTGACGCGCGCCTCGGCCTGCATGGCGTTGGCGTAAAGGTTGCGATGCGACAGCACCACCGCTTTCGGTGTGCCTTCCGAGCCCGAGGTGAACAGGATCACCGCCGGCTTGTCCGCCTGCTGCCGCTGCAGCGGGAAGCGCCAGAACAGCGCCGCCGCGACCTTGTCCAATGTCGTCACGCTTTCGCGCACATCCTCCAGCCAGAGCATCTTCGCGCCGCCTGCCTCGACAGCTGCGACGATGTCGTCGATGCCGGCCTTCTCGATGAACGCGCGGGAGGAAACGACCGTCCTGATAACGGCGGTGCGGATCGCGGCGGTCACGCTCGCCGGGCCCGCGGTGTAGTTGATCATCGCCGCCACTCTGGCCGCCGAAATCAGGCCGACGAAGGACAGCACCACGCCATTGGCGTTGGGCAAAAGCAGCCCGACCGCCTCGCCGGGCGCCGTCACCGCCTCGAAGCGGCGGCCGAGCACGCGCGCGCCGATGAACATCCTGCGATAGGAGAGGGCGCCCGAGATCACGTCCTCGATGATCGGATGCGAGGCGCCGGCCCGGTCCGCCGCATCGCGCATCGCCAGGAACAGGCCGCGATCGAGATTGCTGCCATAGAGCCGCGCTTCGGCGAAGCGATCGAACAGCGCGTTGGTGTTGGAGGCCTGATCAGGATTGCGCGCCGCCAGTTCGGCGATCGTCATCGGCTCCAGCACGCTCAGCGACAGGCGCGGGAACCAGTGGCGCGGCGCCTTGTCGGCCGGCGTCAGCGACACCGGCAGGTCGCGCGCGCCGGCGACGAAGATCGGCACGATGCGCGCGTCCGCCTGCATGGCGATGCGGGTGATGGCGCGGAACAGCCGGAACGACTTGACGTCGGGCTCGACCGTGTCGGGCAGATAGACGGCAAGCCTGCCCTTGCCTTTCAGCACGCGCACCAGACGGCGGCTGACGAAGACATGCTCGGCGTTGAAGGCGATGGTGCGGCCAAGCTCGCGCCACGGCTCCAGCCAGGGCGAGCGCGCGGAGGCCTCGTCCAGGATGTGCAGCGTGTCGTCCGGGAGCAGCGACAGCATCAGCGCCGGCTCGATGCGTGACTGATGCGAGACGACATAGATGACCGGCGTCCGTGCGTTGCGTGCAATGCGGATGCGGTTGTCGGCAACGCGGTAGGCAAGCTTGAACGGCACATAGAGCAGCGCCTGGGTGAAGCGCAGGTCGAGCCGGAATGTTTCGATCACCGCGATCAGCAGCCAGGCAAAGACAAGGCCGGCAAGCAGCGCCAAGGTCAGCATCATGCCGCTCTCTCCCAACGTCCTCCAGGGCGCGGCTCTTGGCGGCCGCTTCGGTGGCAGAGGGTAGCGGAATGGAAGGCAAGGTCAATGTGGGATCGCCGGCGCTACGCCGCCTTCAACCTTCCGCTGATGAACCGGAACTCTTGGCTCTTGCCGCCGAAGCCATACGCTGCGGCCGGCACCTCGTGCACGAGGGCATAGCTTTCCTCATGCACGCCGCCGAGCAGGCGGCCGAAGACCTCGAAGATCGCCTTGAGATAGGCTTCGAGCTCGAGCTTGGTGTTGGTGCCGTCGACGACCTTGATGTCCAGCCAGAAGCTGTTGGTTCCATGCTCGGCCAGCGACCTGCCGCCGGCGAACCAGTGCTGCGGGTCGATGTAGGAGACCGCGACTGCGGTGATGGTCGGGTCCTTGCGCAAATGCGTGGCCGTAATCTCGGTGACGTCCTTCGCGATTGCGGCGGACAGCCTGGCATCCGGCTTGCCGGTGACACTGACATTGATGATCGGCATTTTTCTCTCCTTCGGTTTGACGGCCTCGCGCCGTCGATGAAAGGACCATGCCACCATCTATGCGTCAGAAAAATCGAATTGTTTTTGACATACGATTCGATAACATTGAAGTATGGAAACGCTCGATCCCGACCTGCTCAAGACCTTCCTCGCCTTCGTCGACGGCGGCTCGCTGGCCAGGGCGGCGTCGGCTGTCGGCCGCTCGCCTTCGGCGGTCACCGCGCAGATGCAGCGGTTGGAGGAGATCGTCGGCGAGCCGCTGCTTAGCCCCCAGGGCAGGGGGCGCGGACTGACGCCGGCCGGCGAAGACCTTGTCGGCCATGCCAGGCGCATCCTTGCCGTCCACACCGAGGCCTGGCTGGCGCTGAAGGGCGCGCGCGCTGGCGGACGCGTCGCCATCGGCACCACGCAGGATTTTGCCGATCATGGCCTGCCGGACCTGCTCAGGGCCTTTGCCGGCAGCCATCCGCGTGTGCGGATCGAATTGCGCGTCGGCCGCTCCCTGGAACTCGGGTCCGCGCTGCAGGCAGGCCAATTGGACCTCGCGATCACCATGCGCCATGCCGCATCGCCGGATGAAGCTGCCCTGATCAGTGAGCCGATGCTGTGGCTCTGCTCGGAAAAAGGGTTGGCGACGCGGCAGGAAGCAGTGCCGCTGGCGCTGCTCGACCCTTATTGCGGCTTCAGGGAGGCTGCGCTCAATGCGCTCGACGCCGCCGGCCGCCGCTATCGCATCGCCGCCGGCAGTGCCAGCCTTGCCGGCCTGCGCACCGCGGTCAATGCCGGCATCGCGCTGACGCCGCGCACCCGGCGTTTCGCCCATTCCGGTATAGTCGAGGCGTCTCCCGATCTCGACCTCCCGCCGTTGCCGATGGCCGACTTCGCCATCCGGCTCGGTCGCGAGGCCGGCCGACCCGCGCGGGACCTGGCTGAGCTTCTCTGCAGCGGCTTGGCTTTGCCGTCCTAAGCATGTCTCCCGAAAGTGGGAACCGGTTTCGGGACAAGGACATGCGAAATATCGAAGGCAAAGAAAAAGCCGACCTTTTTGCAGGTCGGCTTCTAGTCGGACGGGTCGAGGGGTTTGGGGGGACTTGGGGGGTGACCCGTCAAGCTAACAATGCCTGAGTCGGATGATGGTTCCGTGACCGTGAAAATAATTTAGGAACGCGCCGATTTCGCCTTCATCCAGTCGCGTCCGGCATGCGCGAAAACCGCGCAAAGCACGATGGCGCCGCCGATGATGCTGGCGATCGGCGGGATCTCGCCGAGGAACAGCAAGGCAAACAGTATGGCGAACGGCACTTCGGCCGAGCCAAGCAGGCCGGATTCGGCGGCAGGGATGAGCCGCGAGCCTTCCGTCCACAGGATCGAGGCCAGCGCGAAGGAGCAGCCGATGCACCACGTCGCGGGTCGAGACGGCCAGCGGATCAGTGACGAACCAGCCGAGCACGAAGAGCAGGAAGGCGGATACCGCGCCGGCCCAGACGACGGGCGAGTCGCGGAAGGCGCGTACCATGATCATGTAAAGGGCGCTGCCGGTGGTCATCAAAAGCGCCAGCCCGTCGCCGAACAGGTGGCCGCTGCCGAGGCCGCCGCCCACCATGATGGCGACGCCGCAAAGCGATACGGCCGCCGCCAGCATCGTCTGCAGCCGGAACCTTTCCCGCACCAGCAGGAAGGCGAGCAGTGCCGCGATGAAGGGCGATGTCGCATAGATGACCGCGACATTGGCGACATAAGTGAACTTGAAGGCCGAGATGAAGGCGATGCTGGCGGCAGCACCCTCGACCGCCAGCAGCCAGCCGCGCCAGCCAAGTTTCAGGCTCTCGCGCCCGTCCGAACGGCGCCGCCGCCACAGCACATAAAGGGTGATCAGGATCGAGCCGAAGAAGCCGCGCCAGCAGGTGATGGTGAGCGGATCGGCATGGATCGACTTGGTCAGCACGCCGGTGAGCGCGAAGGCGACGGCCGAGGCCGAGACCAGCACGATGCCGAGCGAGCGCTCGGCGGCGATGCTGGCCGTGCCATGCATGAGCGTGTCGGGCCTGTCGAGAGAATCCGTCATGTCATCAGACTACGCTTGCCGTCCTGACAACCTGCTGTCAGCAGGGGGACATCATCCCATGGCACAGTCGGCACGCCGCTGCGCCAGCTTCGGGCTTGCGTTGGGGCAGGGGCCGGCAGCCTGCATTCGCCTGATGCTTGTAAAGGGCTTGCACAGCCACTTGGCAGTGGTCGCTGACGCTATTACGCGAGGAGGCGGACGCGCAGGTTCCGCGTCTTGCAATGCTGGACGGCCACAGCCCGATCAGGTAATTTTGAGGCTCGCGGATTGATCGGCGTGGCTCCCCCCGGCGCGGACTACGGAGAGGGCGCGCTGATGCGTGCGCTGCATAAGTCCGGGATTTTCGATGACTGAAGTGATCGATCGATTGGTGACGGCGATGAACGCGCATCATCTCGACGCCGTCACCGCTCTCATCCACCAGAACTATCGGAGCGTGCAGCCGGCGCACCCGGGCAGAGCCTTCGTCGGGCGCGACCAGATGCGCGCCAACTGGGAGGCCATGTTCGCGGGAATTCCTGATTTCCACGCGGCGGTCACGCGCTCGGTCCAAGACGGTGACACGACCTGGAGCGAATGGCATTGGTCAGGTACTCGCTCCGACGGGCAGCCCTTCGAAGTGCGCGGGGTCACGCTGTTCGAAATCATCGACGGTCAGATTGTGGCCGGGCGACTGTATTTGGAGGACGTCGAGCGGCAGGTTGTCGGCATAGAAGACGCGGTTGAAGCGCTCTCCGGACGCCGTCCGCCAACGGCCGGCAGTGGAACCGGTTCGTGACCGCGCCGCCGCGCCGCGGCGGAGACCGCGGTAGCTTCGCCGGGCTAGCCAAGACCTCACTGCGTCGCCTGATAAAGCTCCGACGCGGCCTCTTTCAGCGCGCGCCTTCCGTCCGGCCTCAGATACATCATGTGGCCCCCCTCGACGACGTCGAGGCGGATCGGCTTGGCGCCGGCGAGCGAGGGAATCTGGTTCACCAGATAGCGCGTGGCGAGATAGGGCGTGACGAGGTCGGTGTAGCCATTGACGATGACGACTCCGAGCGACGGGTTGAGCGAGCGCGCGCGCTGCAGGTCGTCCATCACTCCGGCATAGCCTTGTCCCGAGGTGCCGTAGTCCCAGTTGTGGCTGATCTCGCCATTGAGTAGCCGGTAGCTGACATCTGTGTGATAGTTCAGCTCGTCGCGCGCATAGGCGACGAAGGCCGAGGTCAGCACCGGCACGCTGCGGTCGAGCACCGGGTCGGGCCCCTCGATGCGCGCGCTTTCAGGCGCAACATCGGCAGTACTGACCATGGCATCGTAGGGGCTGAGCACTCTACCCTTGGCGCGCTGGAACTCGCGGGCGAACAGGCCGGTCGGGACACGGGCGAAATTGCGCTCGACGAGGTCGAGCGGCAGGCCGGTAATCTCCGCCACACGCCCGCTGGCGAGCTTGCCGCCCTGCTCCAGCCCGTTGTTGAGCGCCGTCAGATAATCGCCAAGCGCGTAGCGCTCGACATCGGCCAGCCTGTCGCGCAGCGCCTCGCCGCCGACGCCGTCGGCCTTCAGCCGAGCCGCGGCCAAAGAGGGCAGTTCCAGCGCCCAGTGCAACTGGTCGAACTGGTCCGGCCGCACCAGCATGAACTCCAGCGCCGGCGAGATCAGCACGATGCCGCTGGGGCTCAAGCCGACGTCCTCTTGCAGCGCCCTGGCAAGCAGCGCGGCGCGGAAGCCGCCATAGCTTTCGCCGGCAAGGAAGAGCGGTGAAGCGGTGCGGCCGTTTTGGGCGAGATAGAGCCGGATGAAGGCGCCGACCGCGCTGGCGTCCTGGTCGACGCCCCAGAATGCCTTCGTGTCCTGGCCCGGCGCCTCGCGGCTGTAGCCGGTGCCGACCGGATCGACGAAGACGAGATCGGTCATGTCGAGCCAGCTGTCGGGATTGTCGATCAGCTTTTGCGGCGGCGGCAGGAATTCGCCGTCGGCCGCGGTCGCAACGATGCGCGGGCCGATCGCGCCGAGATGCAGGTAGGCCGACGCCGCGCCCGGCCCGCCGTTGAAGACGAAGGTGATGGGCCGCTCCTTCGCCGGGGCGGGCGACTGCTGTGTGTAGGCGACGTAGAAGATTTCCGCCGTGACCTCGCCCTTGCCGGACAGCAGCGACAGCGTGCCGGCCTTGGCCTGGTAATCGAGCTTGCGCCCGCCGAGCGTGACCGAATGCTCGGTCACCTGCGGCGGCGGCAAAAGCGACAGCACGCCGCCGGCCGGTGCCGGCCGTTCCGGGGTTTCGGCGAGGGCTGGCTGCGCGAAGACTGTGAGCGCGAGGAGGATGAAGGAGACGAGCTTCAACTTGGACCGCATGAGACCTCCGCGCGAACGATCTTCGCAAAGGTATGGCCGGAGCGGGCGAAGTCAAAGGGGCAGCAGCTTTGCACCACTTGGAAGCTGCTGATCTCCCCCCTTGCGGGGGAGATGCCCGGCAGGGCAGAGGGGGGTGCTGTCCCGCCGTCCTGTCAACCGCTCACAGCCGAAACTGTGGGGGAAAGGCGGACGATAAGAAATTCTCCTGCGTTGCGATCCTTCATACCCCCCTCTGTCCTGCCGGACATCTCCCCCGCAAGGGGGGAGATTAGCCGTGTCCCGCATTTCGCCAATCTCCAGCGAACTCACTCCCCAAACGCCCTCTCCAACTCAGCCACATCGATCTTCACCATCCCAAGCATCGCCTCCGTTGCGCGTTTGGCGCGCTCGCGGTCGGGATGCGCGGCCATGTCGCCGAGGATTTTGGGCACGATCTGCCACGACAGGCCCCAGCGGTCCTTCAGCCAGCCGCATTGCTCGGGCTTGCCGCCATTGTCGAGAAAGGCGTTCCAGATGCGGTCGATCTCGGCCTGGCTCTCGAGTTCGACCAGGATCGAGAAGGAATGGTTGAACGGGTCGAGCGGACCGGCTTCGAGCGCGATGAAATTCTGGTCGTCGAGCACGAACTCGATGATCTTGACGCTGCCGGCGGGGCCGCTCGGATTGTCCGCCGCCACGTCCGTCATACGGCCGATCGCCGAGTTGGGAATGGTTGCGACATAGAATTCCGCCGCCTGCCGCGCGTCCTTTTCGAACCACAGATGCGAGGTCACCTTGGCCATGCTGGATCTCCTTCCTGTCTGACAACGACCGAAGGACGTTCGGGTTTCGCCCCATCCGACAGCGAATTCTTTGCACCATGTCGCCACCGGCTGGCATAGCGTTGTTTCGCGCCGGCGGAAGAGAGTGTTATCAGCTTTGGAAAGCCATCGAACCGGGAATAAGAAAAATGGATGCAACCGCGCTCAAGGCCATGCAGACGCCGCTGAAAGACGCCTATCGCGAGGATGCCGGCAAGGCGCTGATCACGCTCAGGGCGCGCGGAACGCTCGACGACCAGTCGATCACCTGCAAGGTCGAGACGGGCAGGGCGCTTGCCGTGGCGGGGCTCCATCCGGCCACCGGCGGCTCGGGGCTTGAGCTTTGCTCGGGCGACATGCTGCTCGAAGCGCTGGTCGCCTGCGCCGGCGTGACGCTGAAGGCGGTGGCGACGGCGCTGGAGTTCAAGCTCGGCAATGCTGCAGTCGAGGCCGAAGGCGACCTCGATTTTCGCGGCACGCTCGGCGTCGCCCGTGATGCATCGGTAGGTTTTCGAGAGATCCGCTTGAAGTTCAATCTCGACACCGACGAGCCGCAGGAGCGCATCGATTCGCTGCTAAAACTCACCGAGCGCTATTGCGTGGTGTTCCAGACGATCAACAACAAGCCCACGTTGACGGTGAGCGCGAGCTAATCTCCCCCCTTGAGGGGGAGATGTCGCCGAAGGCGACAGAGCGGGTCGCTGCGCATGAAGCGCCGGCGCTTTTCTCGAAAGGGAGGTCGGCGCTCTATGTGAGACGACCCCCTCTGGCCGCTTCGCGGCCATCTCCCCCTCAAGGGGGGAGATCAAACTCGCGCTACTGCGCCGAAGGCTCCTCCGCATCCCCCTCGTCGGAGAACGGCGAAGCGCTCGGCACGCATTGCACGGCCCAGCCCTGCGGTGTCGGCTGCTTCTGATATTCGGTGACGGCGTTGGTGCACTGTTCGCGGGTGTCGAAGGTGCTGGGCAGCACCACCATGCCGCCTTGCGGGCCGGCGATCACCAGATACCAGACCAACGCTACGCTGGGAGTGGCAGCCATGGAAATTCCTCTTTGCTGGATGTGGGAGTCGGATCGATCCTAGCAACTCCCCTCAGATGGCGAAAGCAGGGCGGCGGAACACGCTTCCGCCGCACCGTTCACAGACCCGTGAATGGGGCCTTCGCCTAAAGCCACTCCAGAAAAAGTTTGAGACGATTTTCCGGTCAGGAATTGCGTCAAAACATGAAGATAGATCGGTTCGTCGTTTCGATGAAACGACGAACCGATCTAGCGCGCTCACTCGACCGCGAAGCAGTAGAACAGGCCGTCGCCGCCGGTGCCTTTCAGCGCCTCCTGGCTGCAGCCGCCGCGCGAGGCGTGGGAAGAATTCCACGACTTCGCCGCCGCCGAATCGTCCAGCCCGGTGCGGTCGTGATGGCCCATCATCGCCACCCCTTCGGCGCCGCTCATCGTCCAGTCGCCGCAGGTCTGGTCGGCGATCTTCGTGCCGTCGGGCTTCGAGCCGGTCAGCATGTCATGCCGGTTGGGCTTGTCGCCGCGGCCGTTGACCATTTCGCCTTTTTCGGTCAGCGCCGTCTGCTTGGTGATGCCGTTGGCGTCGCCGTGCAGCGAGGCGACATCGTCGGCGATCTTCTCGCCCTTGGCGTTGAACCACGGGCCCTTGCCGATGCGGTCGCGCGCATCCTCGGTGCTGGAGGAGAGATAAGCGTGCCAGGTCTTGCCGGTGACGCCGGCCGCTTCCGCCAGTGAGGCGCAATGCGCGTCAGCCCCCTTCAGGCCGCCGAGATCGGCACCCTTGCCGGAGCCGACGCTGGTGACGAAGAAGTTCATCTTGGCGTCTTGCGACAGCGCCGAACCTGCCGTGGCGGCGAGTGCGGCGGCAGTGACGGTGGCGGCAACGAGAAGAAGTCTGCGCATGTCGGTCCTCCGGTTTCGAATGTTTTACATTCGAAGAACGTAGCCGGAGGCCTTTTTCATCCCCAACGCATGTCGCCCAAAAGTGCCTAGCGGTTTTGGGAAAACGACATGCGTCAGACCAAAGACGAGGTTTATTCCGGCTGCCGGTAGGCGACGAAGCGGTTGTGCTTGGCCTGGAAGATCAGCCCGGTTTCCTTCAGCGTCGGGCTCGCCAGCGGCGCGATGCGCCTGGCGATCTCGGAAGGATGCGGCAGCGTTTCGGGATCCTCGCCGGGCATCGCCTGCGCGCGCATCGCGGTCCGGGTGGCGCCCGGATCGGCGGCATTGACCCTGAGCGGCAGGCTCTCGGTCTCATGCGCCCAGGAGCGCATCATCGTCTCGGCGGCCGCCTTGGACGCCGCGTAGGGCGCCCAGAAGGCGCGCGCCGAATGCGCCGCGTTCGAGGACATGATGATCGCACGGCCGGCATCGGAGAGCCTCAGCAGCGGATCGACCGAGCGGATCAGCCGCCAGGTTGCTGTGACGTTGATGGTCATCACCTTCTCGAAGGTTTTTGCCTCGACATGGCCGATCGGCGAGATCACGCCGAGGATGCCGGCATTTGCCACCAATATGTCGAGCTTGCCCCAACGCTCGTGGATCGCGCCGCCCAGCCGGTCGATGCCGGCCATGTCGGTGAGGTCGAGGGGCACCAGCGTCGCCTGTCCGCGGCCATCGGCCTTGATCTGGTCGTCGAGCTCTTCCAGCCCGCCTACAGTGCGGGCAACGGCAACCACATGCGCGCCGGCGGCGGCCAGTTCCCTGGCGATGAAATAACCGATGCCGCGCGAGGCGCCGGTAACGACCGCCACGCGGTCGGAAAGGTCGAGGGTCATGCGAGAGATTCCGTGAGATAGGCGCGAGGCACCCCCCCTCTGCCCTGCCGGGCAACTCCCCCTCAAGGGGGGAGATTGGACTTCACCGAAGTTGGCTCTACGGCCTCGGCGATTGGCGAAAGCGGCAGCCGATCTCCCCCCTTGAGGGGGAGATGTCCGGCAGGACAGAGGGGGGTGGCTTGGCGAATACAATGGTGATCTGGCAGCCCTACGACCCACTGGACGCCAGCAGCGACAGCGTGCGCACATTGTCGTGGCCTTCGAAGTCGAGCAGGCGGGTCGGGTACTGGCCGGTGAAGCAGGCGTCGCAGAATTGCGGCTGGTCGCTGTCGCGGCGCGCTTCGCCGACGGCGCGGTAAAGCCCGTCGATCGACAGGAAGCCGAGCGAATCCACACGAATGAATTCTGCCATCTCCTCGACCGACATGCGCGATGCCAGCAATTTCGATTTCTCCGGCGTGTCGACGCCATAGAAGCAGGAAGCGCTGGTCGGCGGCGAGGCGATGCGCATATGCACTTCCCTGGCGCCGGCGTCGCGCACCATCTGCACGATCTTCTGGCTGGTGGTGCCGCGCACGATGGAATCGTCGACAAGCACCACGCGCTTGCCCTCGATCATGCGGCGGTTGGCGTTGTGCTTGAGCTTGACGCCCATATGGCGGATGGAATCGCCCGGCTGGATGAAGGTGCGGCCGACATAGTGGTTGCGGATGATGCCGAGCTCGAAGGGAATGCCCGCGGCCTGGCTGAAGCCGATCGCGGCCGGCGTGCCGGAATCCGGCACCGGAACGACGATGTCGGCCTCGACCGGGCTTTCTTGCGCGAGTTCCGCGCCGATGCGCTTGCGCACCTCGTAGACGTTGCGGCCCTCGACCGACGAATCCGGCCGCGCGAAATAGACATATTCGAAGATGCAGAAGCGGGTCTTCTGCGGCTCGAACGGGAACAGGCTCTCGATGCCTTTGGAGGTGACGACCACCATCTCGCCGGGCTTGATGTCGCGCACGAAACGGGCGCCGATGATGTCGAGCGCGCAGGTCTCGGAGGCGAGGATCCAGGCCCCGTCGAGATCGCCCAGCACCAGCGGCCTGATACCCAGCGGATCGCGGCAGCCGATCATCTTCTTGGCCGTCATCGCCACCAGCGAGAAGGCGCCCTCGACCTGGCGCACCGCGTCGATGAAGCGGGAATTCAAGTCGCGTTCCTTACTGGTCGCCACCAGGTGCAGCAGCGTCTCGGTGTCGGAGGTGGAGGAGAAGATCGCACCTTGCTTCTGTAGCGCACGCTGCACCGTCATGGCATTGGTGAGATTGCCGTTGTGGGCGACAGCGAAGCCGCCTTCGCCGAGTTCGGCGAAGAAGGGCTGGACATTGCGCAGGCCGGAGCCGCCGGTGGTGGCGTAGCGGGTGTGGCCGATGGCACGGTTTCCTTGCAGACTGTCGATGACGCGCTGCTTCGTGAAGGTGTCGCCGATCAGGCCGATATGGCGCTCCACATGGAACTGGGTGCCGTCATAGGAGACGATGCCGGCGGCTTCCTGGCCGCGATGCTGCAGGGCGTGGAGCCCGAGTGTGACGATGGCCGCGGCGTCCTGCCGGCCGAAAATGCCGAACACGCCGCATTCGTCGTGGAAATGGTCGTCGGCCTCGGCGGAAAGCACGTCGTCTGCGTCTGCCATCAGTTGAGCCTCATTGCGGAAAGGCGTCATATAGTGCAGTCAAGCCGGCAATACCACCTGCAAATCAGAGTGGCGGCAGCGAGAATTGTCAATCATCCGAGAGCGTTGTTCCCAAGACAGGTCTCTACAAATGACGGACGAAGCTGATGACCTCAATGAGGCCGAGGACCAGGTGTGGTGCGATTCGCAACGCCAGTACGTGATTGACTATCTAAGCCGCGAAGGTTTGGAGCATGGGAGAGTAGGCGAATGGCCCGCCTGGCACGTGTCTCCGTATGTCGCGATTTGGGCGATCGAGAGTATCACCCACCCAGGATGGGTAGGGTGGTGGGCGATCTCCGGGGACCTTCCAACCGATTACGTGGTTTGCGGACCGGAGAGAACGCCGCGCGCTGCAGTTCGGGAATTCGGATTGCGTTGGAAGGAAGCAGCAGTGGCAATGCCAGAAGGACGGGAACCTGACGAGGTTGTGATCGGCCGCCCTGAGGATGCCGCGATGCTAGCCCCCCTGCTAGGGGCGAGAGCAGAGACACTTCTGGGTTGGGCGAACGATGACAGCGTCTGGGACGATGATCCCTGACCAATCGCGGCCGAAGGCCGTGTGAGAATGGCCTTCTATTGCTCTCAGTTTGCCGGCGCCGGACTTGCCGGAGCCGGATTGGCAGGGGCCGGCTCGTTGTCGGCCGGAGCCTCGCCTTCGCTGTCGTCGGGCGCCGGTGCGTTGTCCTCGCCGGCGGCCGGCGGTTCGGCCGCGGGCTGGTCGGTGGTCGCCGGCGCCTCGGTCGTGGCCGTGCCCTTGTGCGTATATTTGTTAACCAGCTCTTCCGTGTTCTCGGGCAGCACGCTTTCGAGCTTGGCGCCGATCGACTCGAGCAGCGGCCGCGACTTGGCGTTGGCGACCCAGGCGGGCGCCTTGGCGCCGGCCAGCCAGTTGAAGAACAAAAGCGCCACCGCAACCACCAGGATGCCGCGCGCCGCGCCGTAGAGGAAACCGAGCGTGCGGTCGAGCGCGCCGATGCGCGAATCGATGATCCAGTCGGCGATCTTCATGGTGATTACCGAAACCACGATCAGCGCGATGACGAAGACGATGCCGGCCGCCGCGGCCATGGCCATCTTGTCGTTGTCGACATAGGGCTGAACGTAGGGCAGGACCGGCTTGTAGAAGAAGAAGGCCGCCGCCGCCGCCGCTGCCCAGGAAACCACCGACAGCACCTCGCGGGAAAAGCCGCGCACCATGGCAAGCATCGCCGAGACCAGGGTGAAGCCGACGAGAATTCCGTCAAGCAGCGTAATCGGCATGTCTTTCGCCCCACATCATGAGCCGCATCACTCCCCCTCGTCGGCGCGGCTGCGCCGTGAGCCGGCTATACGCGCCACGAGGTCGGAAAGCTCGGTGGGCTGGAAAGCGCCGGCCGCGATTCCCCCGGCCCCATTGCCGCCAACGACTTCCTCGCTGCCGAGCGGCAGCACCGCGCTTCCGAAACCCAGCTTTTCGGCCTCCTTGAGGCGCTGCTGCGCATGCGCAACCGGCCTCACCGCGCCCGAAAGGCTGATTTCGCCGAAATAGACGCAATCGGCGGGAAGGGCAAGACCGGTGAGCGACGAAACAAGTGCCGCGGCGACTGCGAGGTCGGCCGCCGGCTCCGAGATGCGGTAGCCGCCGGCGACGTTGAGATAGACATCGTGCTGGCCGAAACGGACGCCGCAATGCGCTTCCAGCACCGCCAGCACCATCGAGAGCCGCGCGCCGTCCCAGCCGACGACGGCGCGGCGCGGCGTGCCGAGCGAGGAGGGCGCCACCAGCGCCTGGATCTCGACCAGCACCGGCCGCGTCCCTTCCATGCCCGCGAAAACCGCGGCGCCCGGCGATTTCGCGTGCCGCTCGCCGAGGAACAGCTCGGATGGATTGGCGACCTCGCGCAGGCCCTTGTCCGACATCTCGAAGACGCCGATCTCGTCGGTCGGTCCGAAACGGTTCTTCACCGTGCGCAGGATGCGGAAGTGATGATTTCCCTCGCCCTCGAAATAGAGCACCCCGTCGACCATGTGCTCGACGACACGAGGGCCGGCGATCTGGCCTTCCTTGGTGACATGGCCGACGAGCACGATCGCCGCGCCTGTGGATTTCGCGTAGCGGATCATCGCCTGAGCGGCGGCGCGCACCTGGGTGACGGTGCCGGGGGCCGAATCGGCAAGGTCGGTCCACAGCGTCTGGATGGAATCGAGGATGACGAGGTCGGGCCGCTTGCCGTCGGCTATCGTTGCGAGGATGTCCTCGACATTGGTCTCGGCCGCGAGCTCGACGGGCGTCGAGGCGACGCCGAGGCGCTGGGCTCTCAGCCTGATCTGCGCGACCGCCTCCTCGCCGGAGACATAGACGATGCGGTGGCCTTTCGAGGCAAGCGCGGCCGCCGCTTGCGTCAGCAGTGTCGACTTGCCGATGCCGGGATCGCCGCCGACCAGAAGGGCCGAGCCGCGCACGAAGCCGCCGCCGGTGGCGCGGTCGAGCTCGCCGATGCCGGAGACGATGCGCGGCGCGTCCTCGATGTCGCCCGACAGGCTGGTCAGCACCACGGCGCGACCCTTGCGGGCGTTGCGGGTGTTGGCCGGCCCCGAGCCGATGCCGCCGGCCGTGCCCTCCTCGACCAGCGTGTTCCACTCGCCGCAGGCATCGCATTTGCCCGCCCAGCGCTGATGCACCGAACCGCAATTCTGGCAGATGAACTGAACGCGCGATTTGGCCATTAGTTGGGGCCCGCGACAATTGGATAGGTCGGCGGGACAGCACCCCCCTCTGTCCTGCCGGACATCTCCCCCTCAAGGGGGGAGATCAGCAGTTTCGACCCTGCCGTCCATCTTGCGATGCTGGCGATTGGCGAAAGCCAAAATGATAGCCAATCTCCCCCCTTGAGGGGGAGATGTCCGGCAGGACAGAGGGGGGCGCGAAGGAATGAGGCGTTTACCAAGAGCTACTCAAACCTCTCCGGCAGGTGATGCTCTTCCGCCAGATCGGAGAAGCGCGTGAACTCGCCGTGGAAGGCGAGGCTGACCGAACCGGTCGGTCCGTGGCGCTGCTTGGCCACGATGCACTCGGCCTTGCCGCGCGCTTCGTTCATCTCGTTTTCCCACTTGATGTACTCGTCGGTGCCGAGCTTCGGCTCGCGGTTCTTGAGGTAATACTCCTCGCGATAGACGAACAGCACCACGTCGGCGTCCTGCTCGATGGAGCCGGATTCACGCAGGTCCGAGAGCTGCGGGCGCTTGTCGTCGCGGCTTTCGACCTGACGCGACAGCTGCGACAGCGCGATGATCGGCACGCCGAGTTCCTTGGCCAAGGCCTTCAGGCCGGTGGTGATCTCGGTGATTTCCTGGACGCGGTTCTGCGAAGCTCTGGCGCTCGAGCCCTGCATCAGCTGGATATAGTCGATGACGATGAGGTCGAGGCCGCGCTGGCGCTTCAGCCGCCGCGCGCGGGCGGAGAGCTGTGCGATCGAGATGCCGCCTGTCTGGTCGATGAACAGCGGGATCTTCTGCATCGTCTGCGAGCAGGCGACCAGCTTCTCGAAGTCCATCTCGGTGATCTCGCCGCGGCGGATCTTCGATGACGAGATCTCGGTCTGCTCGGAGATGATGCGGGTGGCAAGCTGCTCCGACGACATTTCCAGCGAGAAGAAGCCGACGACGCCGCCATTGGCGGCTTTGAACGAACCGTCGGCCTGCTGCGCCGGCACATAGGCCTCGGCGATGTTGAAGGCGATGTTGGTGGCCAAAGAGGTCTTGCCCATGCCAGGGCGTCCGGCAAGCACGATCAGGTCGGAAGGCTGCAGGCCGCCCATGCGGCGGTCGAGGTCGCGCAGGCCCGTGGCGATGCCCGACAGGTGGCCGTCGCGCATGAAGGCGGCGTTGGCCATGTCGACGGCGGTCTTGACCGCATCGTTGAAGCTTTCGAAGCCGCCGTCGTAGCGGCCTGTTTCCGCCAATTCGAAAAGCCGCCGCTCGGCATCCTCGATCTGGTCGGACGGCGACATATCGACCGGCGCGTCATAGGCGATGTTGACCATGTCCTCGCCGACGGTGATCAGCGCGCGGCGCGTTGCGAGGTCGTAGATGGCGCGGCCATAGTCGGTGGCGTTGACGACGGTGACGGCCTCGACGGCCAGCCGCACGACATATTGCGCGACCGTCATGTCGCCGACCTTTTCTTCGGCGGGAAGGAAGGTCTTCAGCGTGATCGGAGTCGCGATCTTGCCCATGCGGATGAGCTCGGCTGCCACCTCGAAGATCCGGCGGTGCAGCGGCTCGTAGAAATGCGCGGGCTTCAGGAAATCCGAGACACGGTAGAAGGCGTCGTTGTTGACGAGGATGGCGCCAAGCAGCGCCTGCTCGGCCTCGATGTTGTTCGGTGCCTCGCGATAGAGCGGTTGTTCCGCCACGCCGAGTTTCAGTGCCGCCTCTGCCATGATATCCCCGATTTCGATCCCGCCTCCTCGATATCAGAACGGGAAGATTCGGTGCTGACCTTTCTGCAACACTCCTCGGTCCAACCAGCTTGATGCACAATGTTCACAGGAACGGAGAACCATCCACAGGACAGTATTCCGGTGGCCCGATTCCGGTTGACTCGGCAAGTTGTGATTCTTACGGGCAAGCCTGGAACGAAGCAAGAACAATTTTGACGGCTGATTGCCGTTGGGGAGGCTCATGGCCGACCCGCTACGTCTGTTCGCGAATGATATCGCAAGCAGTCGAGATTTAGCCGGAACGCTGATCAAGTCGTCATCCTCGGGTCTGCGCGTCCGCTGCGCTCCCGCTCCGCCCGTGGATGACGAAGTTCGGGCCAATCTCCAACGTAGGCGATCTGCAAACGCATCGACGCCGCGATCTCTCTCAAGTGCCGTCGACCTAGGCGGTCTATCCCAGCGTATCGCCCCAATCCGCCCGGCGCGCCGTCCTGAACAACTCGCCGTCGCGCTTGCTGAGCAGGCGCTCGCTTGCTTGGCCGTCCGGCTGGCAAAGCTTGAGCAGCATCTTGCCGGATCCGGTCTTTGGCGGCGCGATTACCCGTGCAGCGCGCGCCGGCGTCTGTCGCCGCGAGGCGGCGAGGTAGATGAATTTCTCGTCCTCCCATGGCACGTCGGCCTCCTTGGCCAGCCGATGCAGGCGCGAGCGGGCGACGCGGCGCGCAAAGTGGCACCAGTCGGGCGGAACGAGCGGGCAGGGCGCCTCGTGCGGGCAAGGCGCCAGGACATGTGCGCCGGCTTCGACAAGCTGCGATCGCGCGGCAAGAATGCGCTGCCAGCCGGCAGGCGTGCCGGGCTCGACGATGAGCAGCGTGTCGGCTGTCAGCCGCCAAAGCCGGTCGACGAGTTTCGGCAGCGAGGCAGGCACGATCTCGTCGAGCACATAGGCGGCGCTGACGAGGTCGGCGGGCTCGAGACCATCCAGGTCGATGGTGGCGTCGCCGGCGATCCATCTCGTCCGGGCGCCGACCCCGTCGGCGGCCAGCGACTGCCCGATCTTGCGCACCGCAGCACTCGCCTCGACCAGAACCGCCTGCTCGAGTTCCGGATATGCGTCAGCCGTGGCCCAAAGCATAGTGCCAGGTCCGGCGCCGATATCGAGCAGGCTCTTCGGCTGGAAGTCGGGGCGCGCTTCGGCCAATGCATCCAGGCTGGTGCGCACGGCGGCATAGGTGGCGGGCAGCCTGGTCGCCAGATAGGCCTTCACCGCGATCTCTTCACCCATATGCAGGCGGCCGTCGCGCAACTCGGCGCGGTAGCGTTCCGAAAGCGTGCGCGCGGCCTGTTTCAGTGCCGGCAGCGTCACCTTGTCGAGCAGGCTGTCGACGCCTTGCCGGAGCGGAGGTGGCAGTTCCACTTCAGGCTCCCCTTGGTGCGAGCAGGATGACCGAGGCGTCGACGATGCAGAGCGCGGCGCCGCCGAGATCCCAGCGGTCGGGCCGCACCCCTTCCACCAGCCACAGCCACGCTAGCGAGGCGGCGATATAGATGCCGCCATAGGCGGCGTAGGCGCGGCCGGCGGCATTCGTCTCGACAAGCGCCAAAAGGTACCCGAACAGGGCGAGGCAGACGAGGCCGGGGATGAGCCATAGCGGCGACTTTTCCAGCCGCCACCAGGCCCAGAACGAAAAGCAGCCGGCGATCTCGGCAAGCGCGGCTGCGATGTAGATGAGATAGGTCATGAAAAAGGCCTCGCGAACGAGACCTTTTTCGTGGCGTCAGGCCGCAATGGCAAGCGGCAATGCGCGCTGACTACTCGACCTTTTTGCGCCGGGTGGCAGCGGCAGGCGCAGGCTCCTGGTGGCCCATGTCGCGCATTTCCAGCGCCTTCTCGCATTTGGCCATGTAGTCGCGCGTAATCGGCAGCGTGTCGTTCTTCCTGGCGAGCTGGATCTGGAAGATGACCAGGTCCTGCCAGCGGAAGGCGGCCTCCGAGGCGGCGAGGTAGAATTCCCACATGCGGCAGAAGCGCTCGTCATAGATCGCCTTGGCCTTGTCGCGGTTGGCGGCAAAGCGCATGCCCCAGTGCTTCAGCGTCTCGGCATAATGCAGCCTGAGCATCTCGATGTCGGTGACAACCAGCCCGGACTTCTCGATCGCCGGCATGACTTCGGAAAGGGCCGGGACGTAGCCGCCCGGGAAGATGTATTTGCGGATGAAGGCGCTGGTCGCCCACGGCACGCCGGACCGGCCGATGGTATGGAGCAGCATCACGCCGTCGGGCTTCAGCAGCGTCGCCGACTTGTCGAAGAAGGTGCGGTAATGGTTGACCCCGACATGCTCGAACATGCCGACCGAGACGATGCGGTCGAAACGTTCGTTGAGCGCGCGATAGTCCTTGAGGTCGAAATGGACGCGATCCTGCAGGCCCGCCGCATGCGCACGGTCGGTGGCGACGCCATGCTGCTCGGTGGATAGCGTCACACCCTGGACGTCGACGTCGAAAGCCTTGGCGAGATAGAGGCCGAGGCCGCCCCAGCCGGAGCCGATGTCGAGCACGGTCTGTCCGGGCTTCAGCCTCAGCTTGGCGGCGATATGGCGCTTCTTGGCGACCTGCGCTTCGTCCAGCGTCATGTCGGGCTGTTCGAAATAGGCGCAGGAATACTGCATGTCCTCGTCGAGGAAGAGCTTGTAGAGATCGCCGGAGAGATCGTAATGCCGCTGCACGTTGCGGCGCGCACGTGCGGCGGTGTTGATCTGCTGCAGGCGGCGGAACGCGTGGCGCAGGCCCTCGATTGCCTTCGACCATGTCGCGTCGATGCCGCCGCTGCCCATGTTCTGGAAGGCGATGCGCATCACGCCCAGCACTCCACCCTCGAGGATGTCGAGCTCGCCGTCCATATAAGCCTCGGGTACGGCCAGCATCGGATCGAAGCTGATGGCGCGCTCGGCATGCGTGGTTTTGATGTGCATATGCACAGGCTCGCCGCTGCCGTCGCCGAAGGTAACTGTCGAGCCCTTCGGCCCGGTGACCTTGAGATTGCCTGTGCGCACCAGGCGCTCGAGAATGCGCTTCAACAGAATATTCATGACCAAATGTCCCCTCAGACGGACCATCCGGCTATCGGACCGGAACGCCAAATCGAAAGTGCCACAGCGCATCGCCCGCGTCCAATCGACGCGCCACGTTGTAATCTGCAACAAGATATAGGGGTTGGAAAAGTTCCGTTTGGCACAAAAAAGCCCGGGTCGTAGACCCGGGCGTTGGTCCAGTCATTGCTGGACGCCGAAGAGGCCGGAGCAGCGCTCCGGCCCCGTCGATCAGGCGTTGTCTTCGCCGCCTTCGAATTCGGCGTTCGGGTCGAAGAAGTTCTCCGGCCGGGCGTTGTCGTTGATGTCCTCGCCATAGATGGCTTCGGCCGTCGTCAGCATTTCGCCCTTGGCCTGGCGCTCCGCCTCTTCCGACGAGCGCGCGACGTTGAGCGTGACGGTGACCTCGACTTCCGGATGCAGCGCGATCGCCACATTGGTGAGGCCGATGGTCTTGATCGGCTGGTTCAGCTCGATCTGGTTGCGGTTGACGCTGAAGCCTTCGGCGGTCAAAAGCTCGGCGATGTCGCGGGTCGACACCGAGCCGTAGAGCTGGCCGGTCTCGCCGGCCGAACGCACGACGATGAAGCTCTTGCCGTCGAGCTTCTCGGCGACCTGGCTGGCCTCCGACTTGCGCTCGAGGTTGCGGGCTTCGAGCTGGGCGCGCTGGCCCTCGAACTTCTTCTTGTTGGCTTCGTTGGCGCGCAGCGCCTTGCCCTGCGGCAGCAGGAAGTTGCGGGCGAACCCGTCCCTCACCTTGACGGTGTCGCCCATCTGGCCGAGGCGGGAAATGCGCTCGAGAAGAATGACTTCCATGGTTTCGTTCCTTCGGTTTGGCGTCATCCGGGATGACGTCGGATTCTTTTGGAACAGGTCAGGAAGCAAAAGGGGCGTTACCGCCGGTGTCGCTGTCCTGCCTGTCTGGCAGTTAGAGGCTTATGGCCTCAACTCGGGATTTGAACCTACCCTTTGCGGCGCCCGTCGCCGTGGGGTCGAAGCGGGCGGCAAGCCGCCCGCATCAATACTTTCAGCTTAGCGAACCACGTAGGGCAGCAGGCCGAGGAAGCGGGCGCGCTTGATCGCCTTGGCGAGCTCGCGCTGCTTCTTCTGGCTGACGGCGGTGATGCGCGACGGCACGATCTTGCCGCGCTCGGAAATGTAGCGCTGCAGCAGACGCACGTCCTTGTAGTCGATCTTCGGGGCGTTGGCGCCGGAGAACGGGCAGGTCTTGCGGCGGCGATGGAACGGGCGCCGGGTCGGGATCTGGTTGATGTCGACCATTATTCTGCACCCCCTTCAACGTTTTCGCGCGGACGGCGCGGACCACGGTCGCCGCCATCACGGTCGCCGAACGAACGCGGGCCGCGGTCGCCGCGGTCGCGGTCGCCGAACGAACGCGGGCCACGGTCGCGGTCGCCGAAGCCGCCGCGCTCGGAGCGCTCTTCGCGCTTCTGCATCATCGCCGAGGCGCCTTCCTCATGCGCCTCGACCTTGATGGTGAGGAAGCGCAGCACGTCTTCCGACAGGCCCATCTGGCGCTCCATTTCGTTGAGCGCGGCCGGCGGGCAGGTGATGTCCATCAGCGTGTAGTAAGCCTTCCGGTTCTTCTTGACCCGGTAGGTGAGGGACTTCAGTCCCCAGTTCTCGATCCGGCCGACCGATCCGCCATTGGCGGTGATGACGCCCTTGTACTGTTCGACAAGCGCATCAACCTGCTGCTGCGACAGGTCCTGCCGGGCAAGAAACACATGTTCGTAAAGAGCCATTATGTTCTACTGCCTTTCTTCGTTTCTCTCACCGGCCCTCGCGGCTAAGCCTCTGCAACTTGTCTGACCCGGTCTTCAAAGAGCGGGGAAGAAAGGAGCATCGCGAGACGGTCGAGAGCGGAGACACGGGAGGCCAAAAGCGCTTATGGCTTCATGACGTGGCCTTCGAAAGCCACGGCCCTCCGTTCAGCCCCCAGCAAGGACCGGCAGATTGGGCGCGTCTATACAGCAATTCCTGAGGAAGGCAAGGGTGGGAGGCACAATCGACGGCCCACGGTCTCGCAGGGGGAGAAACGTCAACTCAGCAAATTGGGGCAGTCGGGCCTTGACCATCATGGCGGTGCTGCCTTTCCTGCGAAACTTAGCTTAATCGGCGCCGAACGGCCTACGGCCAGATGCCGGTGTTCAGTGCGAACGGCGACCATTCGGCAAAATCGTAGCGGATCGGCAGCGCGTCGGGGCGCCAGACGATGTGTCGCGGACGGAAACGCCAGTAGCTTTCGGCCCCTTCGAGAGGCTCGCCACCGGGTTGCTCGAACAAGAGTTCGGCCTCGCCGGTCATCTGCAGGAGACCGCCAGTCGAAAAGTCCGGGAAGACAAGTCCGGCGTGTGGATTGAGCGCGATGTTGCCGAGCGTGTTGAAGAAGCGGTTGCCGGCGAAATCGGGGATCGTCAGCCAACCGTCTTCGGCGACATGCACGAATCCCGCGCGACCGCCGCGATGTGAGACGTCCAGCTGCCCGCTGCCGTGCGGGTCGGCATAGGTAGTGACGAAAAAGGTGTCGGCCTGCCTCACCAGGGCACGAGCGGCGTCGTCTAGCCCGGAGCTGGGACTGACGGGCGCCGCAGTTTGCTCCGACGGATCCCTGACGAAGCGGGCCTGTCGAAGTTGGATATATTTCGGACAGTTGCCAAAACTCTGGTCCGCGGCGAGATCGAAGCCTCGCGCGTGGCGGCGTAGCGTGCCGTTCAGTCGGTTGCGGCGGCGCGTGCCAAGATCGATGCCGAGGAGGGCGAGCGAGGCGCCGTCTTCCATGCCCGCCTCGGCGGGATCCGCCGATTCCCTGGCGAGCTCGACAGTTAGTCTGTGAGCGTCGGGCGCATGGAGAAAGCCGGGGCGTCCCGCCCTCAGCGTCGCCCAGGCGTCGCCGCGCTGGTCCACCGCCCCCAGAACCACCATCGGCAGCAGCGAGTAGAACTCCCGGTGTTGGTCGATCAGATGATCGCGCACCACCCGACGCCCGACCTCGCTCATGCGTGCTTCCACACCCATTCGCCTCTGCAGGGCAATCTCGCCCTCATGCCAGGGTGAGGGAGACAGGACGGCGCCTTCCATGACAATGCTCCTCAGGCCGCCAAGCCCACCGGGGTTTTCTGGAAATCGACAAAACCCGGCAGCGTCTCGACGCGGTTCAGCCAGAGGCGGATGTTCGAATATTGCTCAATGTTCACATCGCCCTCAGGCGCCCGTGCCACATAGCTGTAGAGCGCGACGTCGGCGATGGTCGGGTGGGCGGCAGCAATCCAGGTCCTGTCCTCCAGGGCGGCCTCGATCAACGTGAGGATCGCATGGGAACGAGCAATGACCTCTTCCGGCCGATAGGGCGCCTTGAACACGTTGATCAGGCGCGCCTGCGCCGGACCATGGGCAATCTGGCCTGCGGCGACTGAAAGCCAGCGTTGGATGACGGCAGCGCCCTTGGGGTCTTCCGGCAGCCAGTCCGTGCGCTCTGTCTTCTTTGCGAGGTAGACGAGAATGGCGTTCGAATCGCAGATGATCGTGCCGCCGTCATCGAGTACCGGAAGCTGGCCGAAAGGGTTGAGCCTGAGGAACCGCGCCTCTTTGTGCTCCTTGTTGGCAAGGTCGATGGGCACGAGCTCATGCTCGATTGCGAGCAGCGAGAGAAAGAGCCTGGCGCGGTGCGAATGGCCTGACAGTGGGTGATAATAGAGCTTCATATCTGTCTCCTGCAGAAGAAGACCAGAAGGTGATTGTTATGCGCAGAGTTGATAAGAGCCGAAGAAGGCACTAGACCGTTTCACAATATGCAATAATCGCGGAAGTTTGGATCCGATGGATCGCTGGCAGGCGATGCGGATTTTCGTGCAGGTTGTGGAAAGCAGTGGGTTTGCGCCTGCCGCCAAAGCGCTGCATATGAGCCCGCCATCGGTGACTCGGGCTGTTGCGAAATTAGAGGATCAGATCGGTACAAGGCTCCTGGTTCGCACGACCCGGTCTCTGAAACTGACCGCGGCGGGCGAAGGTTATGTGGCCGATTGCCGGCGTATTCTTGCGGAAATTGCCGAGGCGGAGGCCAATGCGGCGGGCAGTTTCACTCACCCAGCGGGGTCGCTCACGGTGACGGCGCCCGCCCTTTTCGGGCGCCTACACGTGCTTCCCATCATTCTCGATTTCCTCGATCTCTATCCTGCCATGCAGGTGAAGACCGTGTTCGTCGACCGGGTGACCAATCTTGTCGACGAAGGGTTGGATGTGGCGGTACGCATTGCGGCGCTTCCCCCCTCCGGCCTCATTGCCCGGCGCGTCGGTTCGGTCAGGCAGGTACTGTGCGGCTCGCCAGATTATTTCGCCCGCTTTGGCGAGCCCCTTAGCCCACTGGACCTTGCTCGTCACCGCATGATCGGACGCGATGGTCTTTTCGGCGATTCGGAATGGCTTTTCGGCCGCGACAGCAGCATTCGCGTTCCAATCAGCGCGCGCCTTGTCTGCAATACCAACGACGCCGCCATTGGCGCAGCCGTGGCTGGTTGGGGGTTATCTCGATTCCAGTCTTACCAGGTGGCGCCGGACATCCAGGCCGGCCAGCTCAAGGTCGTGCTTTCCGACTACGAGCGCGATCCGGTGCCGATACATGTCGTGCACGCCGAAGGGCGCATGGTCTCGGCTCGGGTGCGCGCGTTCGTGGATTTCGCAGCCGAACGCCTTCGGCGCCGTGCGGGTGTGAATGCGGACCTTGGAAGGCCCTGACGGATAGCATCGCCGCGTGGGCCCGCAACGTCGCCAGGCAAAACGTATCGCCGCCGGCTCAGCTCGTATGCGCGACCAGCGGGGCGATCGTTTCGGGGAAGAAGTCGGGCGCGGTGTGGCGCTTGCCGAACATCATGTCGTACTGGATCAACCGGAAATCGTTGATCGCCGGATCGATCTTCTTCTGCCTCGCCCAGTCGGGCGTCGCCGCGCCGGAGGGCGACAGCAGAAGGTTGCGGTCGACCACCCGATAGCGTTCGCGCAGCGCGCCGAGGAAGCCGGTATAGTAGGGATGCGTGATCCCCGCGGTAGTGAGGATATGGTAGGGCAGGAAGGCCGGGCTCACCGAGCCCAGGTTCTCCACCGGACCGGAGCGGTTCGACCAGATGATCAGCGGCGTGTCGTGGTGATCGAGCGCGGCTTCGGGGGTCGGCTCCCTGCGCGGCGCGACATTGTCCTTGAGGAAGCCGGTCTCGACATAGACGGGGCCGAGCGGCGGCAGATGGTCGCCGAAGAAGGCGATGACGGTCGGCCGCTCGCGCTTCTTTGCCCAGTCGATCAGCCGTTGCAGGCCGCGATCGGCATCGGCCGAGCCTTCGGCGTAAGAGAGCAGCGATTCCCGCGCCCAGGTGCTGATCGGCGCCTCGACCTTATGGGTCGGATTGTAATAGCGGTAGGGCTCGTAGGGACCGTGGTTCTGCAGGCTGACCGCGAACAGGAACACCGGCTGCTCGCTGGCATCGGCCTCGCGGATGATCTCGTCGGTCATCGCCGCGTCGGACGCCAGCGGTCCGCGCTTTTCCATCGGCGGCAGCGTTTCTTCCGAGCGGAAGTCGTTGAAGCCGAAATCGGCATAGACGGCGCCCCGGTTCCAGAACCAGTTGGTGCCGGGATGGATGGCGCGCGCCCTATAACCTTTGCTCTTCAGGAAGGTCGCCAGCGACGGGGTCGGCGTGCGCACATATTGCTGGTAGGGGATCGAGCCTGCCGGCAGGAAGGCATTGGAGAAGCCGGTCAGCGCCTCGAACTCTATATTGGCGGTCATGCCGCCGAATTCCGGCGAGAACATCGAGCCCGAGCGCAGCGCGCGCACCGTCGGGATCGGGTCGGGCTTGATGCTGACGCCGGGAAGCTCCGTCGGATCCCAGAAGGATTCGCTCATCACCACGACTATGTCGGGCTTCTGATCGGGCACCGAGGCTGCAACCTCGGGACGCGCGATCGCGTCCATCGTCTTTTCGGAATAGCCGGGCGGCGCAGAGACATGCGCCATCGGCACGTTGAGCGCGAAGGCGAGCGCGAAGCCGTTGGAAGCGTAGTTCTCCTTCTGGTCCCACATGATCGGGATGATCTGCAGCCTGTCGCGCGTCCACGAGAAGGTGGCGTAGTCCATGATCGAGACGAAGAAGGCGAGGAGCGGCACGGCCAGCGACAGCCGCGCCAGCCGGCCCTTGCGGCTGAGGATCGGCACGCGCCGGCGCCAGAGCCGCCAGCCATAGACGAGCAGCGCCAGGCTGGCGACGATCGCCGCTGCAAGCAGCACGGCCGTCCCGGGCCGCTCGCGCACCAGAAGCGGCATCAGCGCCATGATCTGGCGGGCATAGAGGAAATCCGCCGGATAGAGCGGATCGCCGAGATAATGCGACTTCTGGTGGCCGACGAAGGCCAGCGCCAGCGTCAGTGGCGCCACGATCATCAGGCTCTGATGGCTGCGGCCAAGTATGGCATCCAGCCCGATCAGCACCAGCGCGAAGATGATGATCGTGGTCCAGCCCGGCTTGAAGGGCTGCAGGAAGAAGTCCACCGTGCCGAAGAAGTCGCCGCGCACGATCCATTCTATGGCGAACACCAGAAGCGCGGCGGTAAGCAGGGTTGTGAGCCCGTAGCGTAGGGTCGGCCAGGGTCGCCCCGGCAGGTAGCCGGTGGACGGATCGTCTTCCAAAAATTGCGGCGCGGGTTTGGCCGCGCCTTTCCTGATCCTTGCCACGTCGCTTCCCCGGCCCATGTTACGCGTCTTCCACACGCGTCACGCCACTGTCATCGAAATGTCACGCAAAGCTAGCGCCTGTGGCGGAAATAAGAAGAGCCAGCAAACGATTCGTGAGCGGTTTTCATCAGGTGTGATCGTCAAAAAGCCTTTCGGAACAGGGACTCGGACCGGTTTTCCGGCCGAAATGGGCGCGGAACGGGCGCCCGCGGGCTTGACTTGGCCGTCCGCCTTGCGCCAGAGGCAGGGAAAAACCAGTTGCTGGAGACCTTGAAATGGCCGTCGCATTCACCTTTCCGGGACAGGGCAGCCAGGCCGTCGGCATGGGCAAGCACCTCGCAGATGCCTTTCCCGAGGCGCGCCGCGTCTTCCAAGAAGTCGACGAGGCGCTCGGCGAAAAGCTGTCGAAGCTGATCTGGGAAGGGCCGGAAGAGACGCTGACGCTGACCGCCAACGCCCAGCCGGCACTGATGGCGGTGTCGTTGGCGGCGCTGAGGGCGCTGGAATCGCGCGGCTTTTCGCTGAAGGACAAGGTGTCTTATGTCGCCGGCCATTCGCTCGGCGAATATTCAGCCCTTGCTGCGGCGGGCTTCGTTTCGGTCGCCGATGCCGCGCGGCTGCTGCGCATTCGCGGCAATGCCATGCAGGCGGCGGTGCCGGCGGGCGAGGGCGCCATGGCCGCCATCATCGGGCTCGAACAGGCCGATGTCGAAGCCGCCTGCGCGGAAGCGGGACAAGGCTCCGTCTGCCAGATCGCCAACGACAATGGCGGCGGCCAGCTGGTCATTTCCGGCGCCAGGGCGGCCGTCGAGCTGGCGGCGAAACTCTGCACCGAAAAGGGCGCCAAGCGTGCGCTGATGCTGCAGGTTTCGGCACCTTTCCATTCAGCGATGATGATGCCTGCCGCAGACGTCATGCGCGACGCGCTGGCCGGCGTGGCGAAAGCCGCTCCGGTGGTTCCTATCGTCTCCAACGTCACCGTCACCCCCACCAGCGATCCGGACGAGATCGCCCTACGCCTGGTCGAGCAGGTGGTCGCGCGCGTGCGCTGGCGCGAGACGGTGGAATGGTTCGGCCAGAACGGCATCGCGACGCTTTACGAAGTCGGCGCCGGCAAGGTGCTGTCGGGCCTGGCGCGCCGCATCAACCGCGACATCGCCACCGGCGCCATAGGCACGGCGGTGGAGGTCGAGACGGCGCTGGCGGCGCTTGGGTGAGGAAGAGTTCGAACGACAGGTGCGGCATGCCCACATCGAAGACCGGCAGGAGCAAGGCCCAGCGCTTGCGCGATTCCGACACGGTTGAGGACTATCGCCTCGCATCCGAGGTTGTGGAGCGGATCCGGCGGGGCGAAGAGGATGTCCTGAACGCCGAAGATTTCTGGCATGGTTTGGACGATTTGACGTATACGGAACGGCGTTCGCCTGCGGCGCATTCGGAAAAACGAGGTTGAAAAAATGTTCGAACTGACCGGCCGCAAGGCGCTCGTCACCGGCGCATCGGGAGGCATCGGCGAGGCGATCGCCAGGGTGCTGCACAGCCAGGGCGCGATCGTCGGCCTGCACGGCACCCGTGTGGAGAAGCTGGAAGCGCTCGCCGGCGATCTCGGCGATCGGGTAAAACTGTTCCCGGCGGACCTGACCAACCGCGACGCGGTCAAGGCGCTCGGCCAGAAGGCGGAGGCCGACCTCGAAGGCGTCGACATCCTGGTCAACAATGCCGGCATCACCAAGGACGGCCTTTTCGTGCGCATGTCAGATGCCGACTGGGACCAGGTGCTGGAAGTGAACCTCACCGCGGTGTTCCGGCTCACGCGCGAGCTCACCCATCCGATGATGCGCCGCCGCCACGGCCGCATCATCAATATCACCTCCGTGGTCGGTGTCACCGGCAATCCCGGCCAGACCAATTACTGCGCCTCCAAGGCCGGCATGATCGGCTTTTCCAAGTCGCTGGCGCAGGAGATCGCTACCCGCAACATCACCGTCAACTGCGTCGCCCCTGGCTTCATCGAATCGGCCATGACCGACAAGCTCAATGACAAGCAGAAAGAGACCATCATGGCGGCGATTCCGACCAGGCGCATGGGCACCAGCGCCGAGGTCGCCTCGGCGGTCGCCTATCTCGCCTCTGACGAAGCCGCCTACGTCACCGGCCAGACCATCCACGTCAATGGCGGCATGGCGATGATCTGACCGACCAAGGTCCGGCTGTGAAAACAGCCATTTCGGCTTGGACGCCCGCCCATTTTCGTGTAATGCGGCCGGCAACCCGGCGGTTCGGGCAAAAACCGGTCCTGTGGCGTTGCGTTTCCCACAAGACCATCTTTCAGCTTGATTAGCGGCATTCCGCCCGCTAACGAAGACAACACAACGTAAGACGAGGCCCCAAATGAGTGACACCGCAGAGCGCGTCAAGAAGATCGTCATCGAGCATCTCGGCGTCGATGCCGACAAAGTGACGGAGCAGGCGAGCTTCATCGACGATCTGGGCGCGGACAGCCTCGATACGGTCGAACTCGTCATGGCGTTCGAAGAAGAGTTCGGCGTCGAAATTCCGGACGACGCCGCCGAGACAATCCTGACTGTCGGCGATGCCGTGAAGTACATCGACAAGGCCTCGGCCTGAGGCTTTCCGCGGGCATCACCGGGGAGGACCTGCGATGAGGCGAGTCGTCGTCACGGGCCTTGGCCTGCTTTCACCGTTCGGCATGGGCTTCGAGCATAGCTGGAAGGAATTGCTGTCCGGCCGCAGCGCCGCCCGCCGCGTCACCGAATTCGAAGTGGACGACCTTGCCTGCAAGATCGCCCACATCGTTCCGCGCGGCGACGGCTCCAACGGCACCTTCAATCCCGAGGCCGTGCTCGAGCCGAAGGAGCTGCGCAAGATCGGCGATTTCATCCTCTACGGCATCGCGGCCGCCGACGAGGCGCTGGCCGATTCCGGCTGGAAGCCCGAGGCGCATGAGGACCAGTGCGCCACCGGCGTGCTGATCGGTTCCGGCATCGGCGGCATCGACGGCATCGCCGAGAACGCGATAATCCTGAAGGAGCGCGGTCCGCGCCGCATCAGCCCCTTCTTCATCCCCGGACAGATCATCAATCTGGTCTCCGGCCAGGTTTCCATCCGGCATGGGCTGAAAGGCCCGAACCATGCGGTCGTCACCGCCTGCTCGACCGGCGCGCACGCCATTGGCGATGCCGCGCGGCTGATCATATGGGGTGATGCCGACGTCATGGTGGCCGGCGGCGCCGAGGCGCCGATCACGCGGCTTTCCATGGCAGGTTTCGCGGCGTGCCGCGCGCTCTCCACCGAGCGCAACGATACGCCCGAGACAGCGTCGCGCCCCTATGACCGCGACCGCGACGGCTTCGTCATGGGCGAGGGCGCCGGTGTCGTCGTCCTGGAAGAGCTCGAGCACGCCAAGGCGCGCGGCGCCAAGATCTATGCCGAGGTCACCGGCTACGGCCTGACGGGCGACGCCTATCACATCACCGCTCCAGCCGAGGACGGCGACGGCGCGTTCCGCTGCATGACGGCCGCGCTGAACCGGGCCAAGCTCTCGCCCGCCGACGTCGACTACATCAACGCGCACGGCACCTCGACCATGGCCGACACGCTCGAGCTCGGCGCCGTCGAGCGGCTGGTCGGCAATGCCGCCTCCAAGATTTCGATGTCGTCGACCAAGTCCTCGATCGGCCATCTGCTCGGTGCCGCGGGCGCCGCGGAAGCGATCTTCTCGATCCTCGCAATCCGCGACAACATCGCCCCCGCCACCATCAACCTCGACAATCCGGAACGCGAGACGGCGATCGATCTCGTGCCGAACAAGCCGCGCCAGCGCCAGATCGATGTAGCGCTGTCGAACTCCTTCGGCTTCGGCGGCACCAACGCCTCGCTCGTCTTCCAACGTTACGATGGCTGAGCAGTCAGCCGGAGCAATCCCAGGAAAAGTACGCAGCGGATTTCCGCCCGGGATTGCTCACAAACAGATAGCTAGCCGGCAGGTCCGCCACCTGCCGTCATTTTTGCCAAATTTGCCCCTACGCTTCGGCTAGGGGATTCGTTGCAAGATCAGACGGTAGGGCGCCATGAACACAAATCCGGGCGGCGGCGGGGAATTCGGACAGCGTCAGACGCAAGGCCCGATCGTGCCCAAGACAGCGGCCGAGGCGCTTCGCCCCGAGGCCGGCACGCCGCCGCCGTCGAAACGCTCGCGCGCCTCGCGCAGCCAAGTCGTCGTGTTCCTGAATTTCTTCCTTTCGCTGGTCATCCTGGTCGTGCTCGCCGCTGGTGCTGCGCTCTATTTCGGCATGCAGGCTTTCGTTGAGCCGGGCCCGTCCGCCAATGGCGATACCTTCCTGGTCAAGCCGAACACCGGCGTGCAGGAGATCGCCGACCAACTGGAGCGTCGCGGCCTGGTCAGCGACGCGCGCGTCTTCAGGCTGGGCGTGCGCGCCACCGGCAACGACTCCGCGCTGAAGGCCGGCGAATACGCCATCAAGCCGCGCGCCTCGATGCGCGACATCATGGAACTGCTCAAGAGCGGCAAGTCGGTGATGTATTCGCTGACCATCCCCGAGGGACTGACGGTCGAGCAGGCCCTGCAGCGTGTGGCTGACCAGGAGGCGCTGACCGGCGACATGCCGGGGGCCATGCCGCCGGAAGGCAGCATCGCGACCGACACGCTGCGCTTCACCCGCGGCGCCACAAGGCAGCAGATGATCGACAAGCTGATCGCCGATCAGAAGAAGCTGGTCGATGACGTCTGGGAGCATCGCGCGCCCGACTTGCCGATCGCCAACATGGAGGACTTCGTCATCCTGGCCTCGATCGTCGAGAAGGAGACGGGCAGGGGCGACGAGCGCTCGCGCGTGGCCGCTGTCTTCCTCAACCGGCTGGCCAAGGGCATGCGGCTGCAGTCCGACCCGACCATCATCTACGGCCTGTTCGGCGGCAAGGGCAAACCGGCCGACCGGCCGATCTATCAGTCCGACATAGAGAAGCAGACGCCCTATAACACCTATCTGATCAAGGGCCTGCCGCCGACGCCGATCGCCAATCCCGGCCGCGCGGCGCTGGAGGCAGTGGCCAATCCGTCGAAGACCGACGACCTTTATTTCGTCGCCGACGGCAATGGCGGTCATGTCTTTGCCGCTACGCTGGAAGAGCACAACCAGAACGTCGCCCGCTATCGGGTGCTGCAGAAGAAGCAAGCTGATGCGGCCGCCAAGGCCCCTGGCCAGACGACGGCACCGGCCGCTCCCGATGGCGGCGACGGCGGCGAGAATGGCGACGCGGGCGGCGACGCGGCCCAGTAGGCGCCGGTTACCGGATCTGTCACGCCTCCTTTGACGCCGGGCCGTATTCATGTTTTGAGGGAATATCCGACGCCCGGTCGAAGGTCGGGCGTCTTGCAAGGGTGCGCATGTTCGGGCAATCGCGCCCGGACCTGCGACAGGGGGTGACGGCATCATGACCGTGCAGAGCATGACCGGTTTCGCGCGTGCCATTGCCGAGTGCAACGGCACGTCGGTCGCCTGGGAAGTGAAATCGGTCAACGGCAAGAGCGTGGAGGTGAGGCTGAGGCTGCCGCAAGGTTTCGACCGGCTGGAAACCGCTGTACGGCAGACCGTGCAGAAGCGCTTCGCGCGCGGCAATTTCCAGGCGACGCTGACCGTTGGCCGCGCCGCCGCGCAGCAGGTGCAGCCGGTGGTCAACGAGGCGTTCCTGAGGGACCTGGCGGGCCTGGCCAGGCGCTTGCAGGAACAGTTCGGCACCCAGCCCGCCACCGCCGACGGGCTGCTTGGGCTGCGCGGTGTGCTCGACATTCCGGAAGCTGTCGAGACCGAGGAGGAGCGGGCCGCTCTCGACGCCGCGATTCTGTCGGCGCTGGACCTGGCGCTTGCCGGGTTGGAGCAGGCGAGGCAGAGCGAGGGCGCCGCGCTGCGCACGTTGTTGTCGGGTCACATCGACACCATGGAGATGCTGACGCTGAAGGCCGAGGCCGACCCGTCGCGCGAGCCGGCGGCGATCCGCGAGCGTATGGCCGAGCAGGTCCGGCTGCTGATGGATGCGTCAGCCAATCTCGACGCGGTCCGCCTGCATCAGGAAGCAGCCTTCCTCGCCACCAAGGCCGACATCCGCGAGGAGATCGACCGGCTGAAGACGCATGTCGTTTCCGCGCGTGCGCTGCTTTCCGGCGGGGGCGCCGTGGGCCGCAAGCTCGATTTTCTGGCGCAGGAATTCAATCGCGAATCGAATACCTTGTGCTCCAAGTCGAACGCCGCCGCGGTCACCGCGATCGGGCTGGAGCTCAAGGCGGTGGTCGACCAGTTTCGCGAACAGGTTCAGAATCTGGAGTGACGGGGATGGTTGCCAAGGAACCGACGGCCGCCAGGGATCTGGGATCCCGCATCCGCCGCCGCGGGCTGATGCTGGTGCTGTCGTCGCCGTCGGGCGCCGGCAAGTCGACGATCGCGCGCAATCTTCTGGAAAGCGATTCGAGCCTGGAACTGTCGGTCTCCGTCACCACCAGGCCGCGCAGAGGCTCGGAGATCGAAGGCGTCCACTATCATTTCCGCACCATGCGCGAGTTCGAGTGGCTGCGCGATTCCGACGCGCTGCTGGAATGGGCCGAGGTGCACGGCAATTTCTATGCGACGCCGCGCGAGCCGGCGGAGATCGCGCTGGCCGAAGGCCGCGACATGCTGTTCGACATCGACTGGCAGGGCGCCCAGCAGCTCAAGGAGAAGATGCGCGCCGACATCGTCTCGATCTTCATCCTGCCGCCCTCGATGAAGGAATTGAAGGCGCGCCTGAAGCGCCGCGCCGAGGACCAGGAGCAGGTCATCGAGACCAGGCTGAAGAATGCCCGCGTCGAGATCGAGCACTGGAAGGAATACGACTTCGTCATCGTCAACGACGATCTCGACCGCGCCTTCGCCGAGGTCCGCGCCATCGTCACGGCGGAGCGGCTTCGGCGCGACAGGCGGCCGGGCCTGTTCGACTTCATTTCCGGGTTGTTGGACGAGAAGACGGAGTGAGGCGCGGCGCCCCTCCTTCTCCCCTTGTGGGAGAAGGCGGCCGAGCGAAGCTCGGTCGGATGAGGGGTGTTGGCAGGATCGCTACATTGGTGATGTAAGCGTCTAGAATCCTTCAATATTTGACGCCGAGTTTCTTCCAGATCCCCACATCCGTCTCGGCGCTGCGCGCCGATCCACCTTCTCCCACAAGGGGAGAAGGGAGAATGAGCTACACCGCGTTCGTCAGCCTCACGAATTCTTCCACGCTGAGCGTCTCGGCGCGGCGCGTCGGGTCGATGCCGGCGCGGGTGAGCAGGGCTTCACCGCCGAGGCTTTTCACGCTTTGCCTCAGCATCTTGCGGCGCTGGCCGAAGGCGGCTTCGGTGACGCGGCCGAGCCTCTTGCCGTCGGCGGGAAGGGGCGATGCGCGCGGCACCAGATGCACCACCGAGGAGGTCACCTTGGGCGGCGGCGTAAAAGCCTGCGGCGGCACGTCGAAGGCGATTTTTGCTTCCGCGCGCCAGCCGGCAAGCACGCCGAGCCGGCCATAGGCGTCGCTGCCCGGACTGGCGGTGATGCGCTCGGCCACCTCGCGCTGGAACATCAGCGTCATCGATTGATAGAAGGGCGGCCAGTCCGCCACCGTCAGCCAGCGGATCAGAAGCTCGGTGCCGATATTGTAAGGCAGGTTGGCAACGATCTTCACCGGCCCACCGTTCGCCGTGCCTGCAAGCGCGGCGAAATCCGTCTTCAGCGCGTCGCCGGGAATGACCTCGAGCCGGCCGGGATAGTGGCTGGACACCTCGGCCAGCGCCTCCAGGCAGCGCTCGTCGCGCTCGATGGCGATCACGCGCTTGGCGCCGTTGAAGAGCAGCGCCCGGGTCAGCCCCCCGGGGCCTGGGCCGACTTCGATCACCGTCGCTTCGGCGAGGTCCCCGGCAGCGCGCGCGATCTTGGTTGTCAGGTTGAGGTCGAGCAGAAAATTCTGGCCGAGCGCCTTCTTCGCCTGCAGGCCGTGGCGTTCGATCACCTCGCGCAGCGGCGGCAATCCGTCGATGGTCACGCGCGCCCCGCTCAAATCGAGTCTCATGCGGCCGCGGCATGGCGGCCGCTGTCGGCCAGCCGGCGCGCCAGCCTCAGCGCCGCGATCAGGCTGTCGGCGCGCGCAATCCCCTTGCCGGCAATGTCGAAGGCCGTGCCATGGTCCGGCGACGTGCGGATGAAGGGCAGGCCGAGCGTCACGTTGACCGCCTCGTCGAAAGCCAGCGTCTTGGCCGGGATCAGCGCCTGGTCGTGGTACATGCAAAGTGCAGCGTCATAGCCGGCGCGTGCCCGCGGGTGGAACATGGTGTCGGCAGGCAGCGGTCCGACCACATCGATGCCTTCGGCTTGAAGCGTCTCGACGGCCGGAAGGACGATAGAAAGGTCCTCCGAGCCCATCGCGCCGCCTTCGCCGGCATGCGGATTGAGCCCGGCAATGGCAAGCCGCGGCCGCGCGATGCCGAAGCGGCTTTTGAGGTCGGCGGCGGTGATGCGGGCGGTGGTGACGATCAGTTCCGTCGTCAGAACCTTCGGCACCTCGGCGAGCGCGATGTGGATGGTGACCGGAACGGTGCGCAGCTCGGGTCCGGCAAGCAGCATCACGGGGATCACCTCGGTGCCGGTGTGGCGTGACGCCAGATGCGCCAGGTATTCGGTGTGGCCGGGAAAGCGGAAGCCGGCGTCGTAAAGCGGCTTCTTGGCTATGGGGCAGGTGACCACAGCGGCGGCGTGACCGGCGAGGCAGTCGGCGACGGCGCGGTCGATCGCTTCGATGGTGCCCGCGGCATTGGCCGGATTAGGCTTTCCGGGGCTGTCCAAGTGGCGGGCGTAGAGCGGAACGATGGGCAGCGCGCGGGGAAAATGATGCGCCGCTTGCCCCGGCATGGTCTCCATGATCGCCACGGGAGCGCCGATTTCGCGCGCACGGGCCTCGATCAGGGCCGGATCGGCGAGCAGGTAGAAAGGCGGCACGCCGGCACTGTCGCCCGCCTGCCAGGCGGCGATGGCGATCTCGGGTCCGACGCCGGAGGGATCACCGACGCTGAGCGCCAGCAGGGCATCGGTCCTGCGCATGCTCATGGCGTCCTGCGGGGTGCCGCGCCTGCCTTGGCGCAGGGCGGGGGGCTCGAGCCTTGTTTTGTCATTCGCCGAAACGGCCTAGCGCTCGACGATGGTGGCCTTCTTGCGCAGTTCCTCGACATATTTTTTGCTGAGCTCGTCGGCGTCCTTGTCGTTGCTGCCGCCTTCGGCCTGGAACACCATCTGCGCGGCCTTGTCGTCGGAAACCTCGCGCGAGGAGCAGATGCCGATGAATTCGACGCCGCGTTCGGTCTCGCGCGTCGGCGTCGCGCCGCCGACCTTGGTCGCCTTGATCTGCTCGGCCCAGTCCGACGGCAATTGCGGCGCCAGCACGCGGCCGAGATCGCGCACCGTGACGTCGAGCAGCCCCTTGGCGAATTCGCGCGTGGTGGCGCAACCATTGAAGCGGGCGCGCATGGCATCGGCCTCGCGCTTGCGCTTGGCGAGCGTGGCAGAGCGCTCGGAAGCCGGCACCACGAAGATCACCTGCTGCAGCATATATTCCATGGCGGTCGGCTTGGAGCCGCCCTTGTCGAGCATGCGGCGGACCGCATCCTGCTCGGTCACCGAACCGCCCTCGCCGGAGCGGTAGCGCGCGCCAAGCGCCTGGTTCCATGCCATCTGCGCGCGGATGAATTCCTTGAAGTGCTCCTTGGTGACGCCCGATTGCGACATGACGGCGTCGAGCTTCGCCAGCGGCATCTTGTTGTTGGAGGCAAACCGCTGATAGGCGGCATCGACCTGCTGATCGGTGATGCGGATGCCGAGCCGCCTGGCCTCGGCGAGGCGCAGCGTCTGGTCGATCATCTCTTGCGCGGCATCGCCTTTCTTGCGCTGCAGCTTGAAGAATGCGGCGCGATGCGCGATGTCGCCGGTGGTGATCGGTATGTTGTTGACGACATATTTGATCTGGCTGGCGAACGCCGGCGGCGTCATCGCCGCGATCGAAATCGAGGTCGCCGCCACCAGCAGCGCGAATCCTGCCGAAAACAGGTATTTCCTCATCTCACCTTCCCAATTCTTACCCGCCCAATCTTACCCGCCATCACGGCGCCGCACGTCCTCCGAACGTATGCGCTATGTGGTCGACCCCATGCCCGTCCTATGCGGCGAAACAATGTCGCCGGCACATGTCCCCGAGAATCGGCCCCATTTTCGAAGCTTCGCGCGCCAAATCAAGGTCCACGCGATCATCTGCGCCCGAAGCGATGCGCAACGCCGCGGCCTGTGCCTGCCGCCGCTTACCGGTTCCCCCGCTTACTGGATCGTGTCCACGGCGCTGGTCGACGTGCCGAAATCGCCGAGGGTGCGGAACGACAGGTTGAAGCCGATATTCTGCGACACCTCCTTGGTGACCGTGTCGCGCGTCTGCGAGAACGTCATCACATAGGTGAAGCAGGAGTCGTTGTAGGCGAAGCCGACGCCGTCCTTGACAAGGACGCTTGTCTCCAGATCGTAGGTGCCGGTGCCGAAGACCCGCCAGCTCTCGGCCAGATGCGTCGAGGCGCCGAGCGTCACCTCGTGGCGGTCCGTGGCGAAGCCGTAGAGCGGCTGCGCCTGGATGAAGGCATATTTGGCGCTGAGCGAAACCGGCAGGCCGGAATAGGCGGCCTTGACCTCCGCGCGCCTCACCTCGAAGGTCTGCTCGTCGAAACGGCCGCTGAGCGAGCCGGAGAAGCCGCTCGGGCTGTTGAAGCCGACAAGGCCGACATAGTCGGATTTCGCGGTCTGCAGTCCCGAATAGGCGCCGACATTGACGAGGTCCGGCGCGTCGAACGAGTTCTCGCCGCCCAGCTGATAGGATTGGCCGAAGATGGCGTTGGTGCCCCAGCCATTTTCATAGGCGCCCGAATAGCGGAAGCCGACATTGGCGCGCGTGCCGCCTTCGATGCGATCGTAGCCGGAGAACTTGTCGCGCTCGAACAGCGTGGTGGCGTCGAAGACGAAGCTCTGCGCGTCCTCGTTCGGAATGGCCAGACCCCCGACATATTGCTCGTTCGGGCGCACGAAGATCTGTGCCGTCGGCTCCAGGACATGGCTGGAGTTCGACATCGAGAACAGGAGCGGCCAGCGCATCTCCAGGCCCAGCGTGGCCATGTAGCGGGCGAGCGACGAGCGCATGTCGACGTCCTCGCCGAGATTCGTCGCCATCTGGTTGACCGCGGCCAGCGATTCGGATGTGGTCGACACGTAGCCGGCATCGCCACGGAAGGCGAGCAACGGCGTCAGCTGTAGTCCGCCATCGGTGGTGAAGGTGCGCTTCCATTCGGCCTCCGCCGACAGCCGGCTGGACTGGCCTTCCAGCCCGCGCACATTGTTGATGGAGTTTTCATCGGTTTGATCAGCCAGGACAGCGTCCAGCCGGTCACGGCTGATGACGCGCGCATTGACGTTGAGCGACAGTTGGCCGCCGGCTACCGACATGTCGGGGATATAGGCGTAGTCGAATGACGGCAGGACCCAGGGCTGCTTGGCAGCGCGCGCCGTCGGATCGCTGGAGAGGGTGTCTTCCTGCACCTCGAAGCGCATGGCCCTGACGTCGAAATAATTGCGGTCGCTCAGGCCCGTCAGATAAATCGACGACTGGTGGACGAGGCCGTTGTAGCCGTCGATGTTATAGGTGCGCGAGAAATTCTTGTCGGTCTGGAGCAGCACGTCCCAGCCGAAGTTCCAGCGCTCGTTGATGGCGAACTGGCCCTTGGTGCCCATCATGCCGCGGAACTTGTTGGGATCGTTGAAATCTCCCGAATCGACAGTATGACGATTGCCCGTGCCTATGAACGCGTCGGGATCCTGCTGCTGGATGCCGGCGATCTTCAGGCTGTATTCGCCATTGTTGAAGCGCTGGCGCCATTCGGCCTCGCCGAGGAAGCCCTGCTTGGTATAGCCGGTTCCGGTGGCGGTGAGGTCGTAGGTCGGCGAGAGCGCGAAATAATAGGGGACTTTGACGCCGACGCCGAGATGGGTGTTGTAGACGATGCCCGGGATCAGGAAGCCGCTCTTGCGCTTGACCGTCGGGTCGGCGATCTCGAAGGCCGGCAGATAGGCGAGCGGAAAGCCGAAGAACTCGAAATTCGCGTTCTCGAAGCGAACCGTCTTCTTCTCGCCGTTCCAGATGATCTTGCGCGCCTTGACGCGCCATGTCGGCGCCGAATCGGGCTTGTCCTCGCAAGGCTCGCAGGCGGTGTAGACGCCGTTGTGGAACGTCGTCAGCACGCCGCCCATACGTTCGGCGCTCTCGGAAGCGAAATAGGCATCGTTGACCGTCTGGACGCGCAAGGCGTTGACGAAGCCGTCGGCGAAGTCGTCGGTGATGTCGATATGGTCGGTGTTGATTTTGGTGCCGTCGCTGTTGATCAGCTCGACGGCGCCGCTGGCGACAAGTCGCTTGGTGTCGCGGTTGTACTCCACGCGCTGGGCGACGAGCTTGTTGCCGCCATAGTCGATCTGCACGCTGCCGACGGCGGTCACGGTGTGGTTGTCGTTGTTATAGACCAGCGTATCGGCGGCCAGCAGCATCTGCGTGCCGGAGGGAACGGGATTCGCCGTGATAGTCTGCGCCAGCGCCGGCACCGTCGGTACCACGCAGGCGGACAGACATGCCAAGGCTGTCGCCCCATAAAGGCGTGCCAAACCGGCCTGCCTATGGCTGCGCAAACCAGCATCCCTCACTAGCCGTCTTCCTTGTATAGCAGAAATGTCACCCCAAAGAACATAGCCACGACAACCGGAACCCATGCAGCCACCATTGTAGGCACGAATCCGGCGACCCCGAATGCCTTGACCAGTACCGAAACGACATAAAGCAGAAAGCCGGCCAGGACGCCACCCAGAATCATCGTCGCCGACTGCCCCATTCGCGCAAATCTCATTGAAACCGTTGCCGCAATCAGCGTCATGGCGACGAGGAGGAACGGCAGCGCCACCAGCGAATCAAACTGCATGGCGAAGGCATTTGCCTTGAGCCCGAAGGAGCGGGCAACCTCGATCTTGCTGGGCAGCTCGTAGAACGGGATGGTTTCCGGGCGCGCCAGGCGCTCCTGCACGAATTCCGGCTTGAGATTGGTCGGCACGCGGTCGGAAGCCTCGGGACGGATATTGCCGTCCTTGAACAGCTTGACGTCCTGCAATTCCCAGTAGCCGTCGCGCAGGAAGGCGCGCGCGGCATCCTTGCGCTCGACGATGTTGCCCTGCTGGTCGAGGACGAAGAACACCGCGTCGGCCATCTCCAGGCCCTGGTTGAGGATGGCGCGGGCGCCGATGATGGTGTCACCGGAGCTGGTCTTTTGCCTCAGCCACGGCGTCGTGTCCTGCGGGACGGCGTTCGACTTGCCGGCCCGCAGCTGGTTTTCCATCTGCTCGGACCATGAAAAGCCATGCGCGGCGATCGGATTGAGCACCCCGACCGACAGCCCGCCGAACATCAGCGCCCCGACGCAGCACGGGAACAGGAACTGCCAGGCCGAAACGCCGGCCGAGCGCGCGATGACCAACTCGTAGCGGCGGTTGAGCGACACCAGCGTCGCCATCGCCGAGAACAGCCCGACGAAAGGCACCGTCTGCAGCATGATCATCGGCATCCTCAGCGCCGAAATGGCGAAGGCGGTGCCGTAGGTGAAGCCCGGCAGCCCGGTCGTGCGGCCCGAAAGCTCGGTGAAATCGATCAGGAACACCAGCGCCAGCAGGCCGAGAAAGAACCAGACGGTGATCGTCACATAGCGAAAGAAGAAATAGCGGCCCAGCGTCCAGCCCATCGTCAGGCTCCCTGGCCGGAGGTGCCGCGCCGGGCGAACCACAGCCTGAGCGCGGTCCAGCCCTCACTGGCGCGGCCGGCGAGATTCGTCATCCAGTCGGCCCAGGCGGACGGCAATTCCATGCTTCGCGAGGAGACGATGAACCAGACGGAGATTGCCGATGCCACGATCGGCACGGCATAGACCATATAGGCGTAGTACCAGACCTTGTCGGCCTTGCCCGCGGCGAAGAAACCCAGCCAGCGCACGAAAAGGGCGATGGCGATCGCCGTGATCAGCGGATGGATGCGCGCCTCGCGGTGCGAGCGTGCGTCGACGGCCACGGCGAGCGCGATCAGCGCGAACACCAGCGAATAGGACCACTCGGAGAAACGCTGGTCGAGCTCGGCCGTGTAGCTGCCGGGTTGGCGCTGGAACATCCTGTCGTTGGGATCCGGATTGAGCAGATATTGCGTCGTCCGGTCCTTGGGCAGCAGCGTGATTTCGTTCGCCGCCGACATGAAGGCCGACAGGTCGAAGGCGTAGGAGGTGAAGCGGATGACGGAGAGGTCGCCAGTCACCGATTTGCGGTTGATGACGCCGTCATTCATCATCAGCACCTTCTCGTCGCCTTTTTCGACGATGCTGCCGGTCTTGGCGTAGTAGGTGAGGTTGGCGCCTTCCTCGCGCGAATCGGCGACGAAGATGCCGCCGAGCTTGTTGTCTGGGAGCCGTTCGCCGATCTGCAGGAACAAGCCGTCGTCGATCTTGCGGAACGTGCCTTCCTGGATGATCAGTGACAAGAGGTCGGCGCGCGAGGCTGCCACCAGCTGGCGGTTCTTCTGCCTGGCATAGGGGTCGACGCCGTTGTCGACGGCGAAGGAAAAGACGCTTGCCGCCAGCGCCAACAGGAGGATCGGCCGCGCGATCGTCCAGCGCGAGGCGCCGGCCGCGTTGATCACCGCCAGTTCCGAATCCGTATTCATGGCGCTTAGCGTCTGCGCCACCGCGACCACCAACGCGAACGGCACCACGATCGGAATGATCGAAGGGATGATCAGGGCCGCGACTTCGAAGAAGGTCAGTGCCGACTGGCCGCTGTCGGTGACGAGGTCGATCTTGGCGAGCACCTGAGTCGTCCACACGATCGCCAGCGTCCAGACCAGCGCCGCCAGGAACATCGCAGCGGTGCGACGCATGATGTAGCGTTCAACGACCTTCATGAAGGCTTTTCTCGATTGTGCCGAACGGCATCATGCCCGCCGACAAGGTAGTCATCCGGTGACGCCCGCACAACCGGGTCCATAGGCGGCTCATCTGGTTTGTCGCTCCCACGCCACGCGCCCCGGCGCGGCGGAGTGTCCGCGTCAATGGATAAGAAATGCAAAACATTGATGGTTAACAATAGGTTGCGGTAGGAAGCTTACCTCTTGCCGCGACGAATCCTTCGTTGGTTTCGACGCCGATATAGACAGTGATTTCGGCCAAAGTCTTGCCAAATGCCCGAAAACGACCAAATGTCGCGCACGCTTGAAAGCCGGTTCGCGGCGCCTCACCCCGAAAGCAGGATCTGATGACTTCGAGACCCTCGATTGCCTTAGCTAAATTCGCCGCGCCGAGAAAAGGCAGCGTCTTCGTGCTCGCGGCCGACGGCGGCGGCCTTGGCGAGGCCGCGAAGGCGTGCGACCCGGCTGGCGCATTGGCGCGCGCCTTTCCGGTCGCCGATTTCTCCGGCAGGTTCGCGAGCTCGGCCGAGGTGCTGGCGCCCGAGGGGACCTCGGTGGACCGGCTGGTCGCGATCGGCGCCGGCAAGGTTGCGAACCTCGACGACTACGCCTGGCTGAAGCTCGGCGGCGCCGTTGCCGCTTCGCTGCGCAAGGCGACCGAAGCCGCCGTGATCCTCGACCTACCGGAGCTCCAGCCGGACGGCAGGCAGGCGGCGAACCTTGCCGCCGGCATCCTCCTGCGCAGCTATGGCTTCGACAAGTACAAGACCAGGAAGGACAAGGAAGAGGGCCAATCTGAGGCCAAAGCGGCCGACGCCAAGGGGGCGGGGGCCAAAAAGGCCGACACGGCGAAGCCCGTCAAGATAACCATCCACTGCGCCGACCCGTCCGCCGCGAAAAAAGCCTTCGCGGAGGAAGAGGCGGTGATCGACGGCGTGCTTTTGGCGCGCGACCTCGTCAACGAGCCGGCCAATGCGCTTGGGCCGGTCGAGTTCGCCGCCCGCGCCGGGGAATTGGAAGCCCTCGGCGTCTCGGTCGAGATCCTCACCGAGAAGGAAATGAAGAAGCTCGGCATGGGTTCGCTGCTTGGCGTCGCGCAAGGCTCGCCGCGCGGCGCCCGCATGGCCGTCATGCAATGGAAGGGCGGCAAGGCCAAGGACGCGCCGATCGCCTTCGTCGGCAAGGGCGTCACCTTCGATACCGGCGGCAATTCGATGAAGCCGGCCTCCGGCATGGAGGACATGAAGGGCGACATGGGCGGTGCGGCCGCCGTCACCGGGCTGATCAGCGCGCTGGCCGCCCGCAAGGCCAAGGCCAATGTCGTCGGCGTCATCGGCCTGGTCGAGAACGCGGTCGACGGCCACGCGCAGCGACCGGGCGATATCGTCACCTCGATGTCCGGACAGACCATCGAGGTGCTCAACACCGACGCTGAAGGGCGCCTCGTGCTCGCCGATGCGCTCTGGTACACCAACGACCGCTTCAAGCCGAAATTCATGGTCAATCTGGCGACCCTGACCGGCGCTATCATGGTCGCGCTCGGCCAGCATTATGCCGGCCTGTTCTCCAACAATGACGAACTGGCCGGCCAGCTGACCGGCGCCGGCCAGGCGACGCAGGAGCGGCTGTGGCGCATGCCGCTCGGCGCCGAATACGACAAGCTGATCGATTCCAAGAACGCCGACATGAAGAACATCGGCGGCCGCTATGGCGGCGCCATCATCGCCGCCCAGTTCCTGCAGCGTTTCGTCAAGGACACGCCATGGGCGCATCTCGACATTGCCGGCACCGCGATGGGCGGACCGGCGAGCGAGATCAACCAGTCCTGGGGTTCCGGCTTCGGCGTCAGGCTGCTCGACAGGCTGGTGCGCGACCATTACGAGGGGTAAGGCTTTCAAGGTGGCCGACATCCTGTTCTACCACCTGACGGAATCGACGCTCGAGGAGGCGCTGCCGGGCCTCCTCGAGCGCAGCGTCGAGCGCGGCTGGCGCGCAGTCGTGCAGACCGGCACCGAGGAACGGCGCGATGCGCTCGACCAGCATCTGTGGACGTTTCGCGACGACTCCTTCCTCGCGCATGCCACCGACCGCGAAGCCTATCCGGCCGAGCAGCCGATCCTGGTCACCACGGGCGAGGGCAACCCCAATGCTGCGCAGATCCGCTTCCTCGTCGATGGCGCCAACCTGCCCGAGCTTTCCGGCTACGAGCGTGCCGTCTTCCTGTTCGATGGCCATGACGCGGCGCAATTGGAAGGCGCGCGGGTGCAGTGGAAGGCCTTGAAGGAAGCCGGCCACGCCGTGACTTACTGGCAGCAGACGCCGGACCGGCGGTGGGAACGCAAAGCCTGAGAATCGTCACGTCTATCCTTCAAGGCGCATCCCGCTCCTGCGTCTCAAGATAAGTCCACAGCGCCTCGGCCACCGGCCCATGCGGCCGGTCGCGCCGACGCACCGCTGCGACGGTTTCTGTGCGGCCGGGAATTTGCCTGCCGGCGATCGAGATCAGCCGTCCATTGCGGAGTTCGTCCTCGATCAGCCATTCAGGCAGGTGGCCCCAAGCCAACCCGTGCAGGATCAACTCCTTCTTCATGATGTGATCCGGCACCGAGCAGGAATGCGCCCCGTCGATGACGAAGAAATTTTCGGGCGAGGAGCGCCGCGCCGTGTCGCGGATCACGCATTGCGTGAAGGGCCGCATCGCCTCCGGCGTGATTTCGCGGATGTCATGAAAGGGAAGGAAGCCGGGCGCCACAACCGGCACGAAGTTCACCTCGTAAAGATCGATCCGCTCGAGACGCGGATCGGGCGGATTGGCGCGGTGGAAGATGAGGTCCGCTTCGGCGTCCATCAACCGCTCGACCGGCCCGCTGATTGCCTCATATTCCAAATGCAGGCGCGTACGGGTCCGTCCGGCAAAGAAGCGGCTGAGCAGGCCGAGGATTCTGGGCCTCGGACAGATATCGCCCATGACGACGCGCAGAACGGTTTCCTCGCCGCTTGCCAACTGGCCTGCGTAGCTCTGGAGATGTTCGAGTTCGCGCAGCGCCAGCCGGGCGCGGCTGTGGAACAGGCGGCCTTCCTCCGTCAGGCTCACGCGATAGCCGCTGCGGTCGAGCAGGACGAGGCCGAGCTGCTCTTCAAGTCGTGCGACCGCGGCGAAGACGGAAGGATGCGTCCGGCTCAGGACAAGCGCGGCGGCCTGAAAACTGCCCTCGCTCGCCACAGCGTCGAAGCACCTCAGATCTGGAGCTTCAAATCATGCATTGTCGTAATTGCCTACAGAGATCGTCAAATCATAGTAATTTTCTTCGATAGTAACCAGACCTAACGTCCTCATCGAAACGACGCGGGATGACCTCCCGCCTGATCGAGATGAGGATCAAAATGACCGAAACGCTTCATTTCACGGCCGGCGACGGCGCCCGCATCGCCTATAGGCTCGACGGCCCGGAAGGCCGGCCGGTACTTGTGCTGTCCAATTCGATCGCCACGACCTTCCACATGTGGGATGGTCAAGTTGCTGAGCTCGCCAAATCCTTCCGCGTGCTGCGCTATGATTTTCGCGGCCATGGCGGCTCCGATGCGCCGGCCGGCGCTTATTCGCTCGACCGGCTGGGTCGCGATGTGCTCGAACTGCTCGATTTCCTCGAGCTTGCCCGCGTGCATTTCCTCGGCCTGTCGCTCGGCGGCTTCGTCGGCCAGTGGCTGGGCGTCCATGCGCCGGAGCGCATCGAGCGGCTGATCCTCTCCAACACCTCGTCGCATCTCGGGCCGGCGTCCTATTTCGACGAGCAGATCCGCAACGTGCTGTCAGCCAGTGACCTGTCGGCCACCGCGGACATGTTCATGCGCAACTGGTTCCCGCCTTCGATGCTTGCCGACCGGAACGAGACGGTCGAGGAATTCCGCAGCGCGATCCTGCCCATGTCGCCGCAGGGTCTCGCCGGATGCTTTGCCGCGGTGCGCGACGCCGACCTGCGCCGCCCGATTTCGCTGATCACCGCGTCGACATTGGTCATCGGCGGCGAGGACGACAAGGTGACGCTGGCAAGCCACAGCGAGGCGATCGCGGCGGCAATCCCCGGCGCCGAGCTTGTGCTGCTTCCCGGCGTTCATCTGCTCAATGTCGAGCGCCCGGCGGAATTCATGAATGCAGCCATGCGCTTCTTCCAGGCGGACTGACCCGAACTCAGCCGCGCTAGCCTCGTGAACATCGCTATCGGCCGCATTTTGGTTTAGATAGACGCGAGTGCACGCATGGGGGGAGGATGCGGATCAAGATCGTCGGAACCGGCAGGGCGGTGCCGGCAAAGTGCATCACCACGAGCGCGCTGGAGGGGAGGCTGGGCCTTGGACAGGGCGCGCTCCAAGCCGCCACCGGTGTGGTCCAACGCTATGTTTGCGAAGCCGAATCGCAGATCGATCTCGCCTGCGCCGCCGCGCATCTCGCGCTAGATGACGCCGGGCTCGGTCCCGCCGCTCTCGACCTGATCATCGGCGGCTGCGGCGTGCCTTATCAGCCGCTGCCGGCCACCGCGCCTCTGGTCATGCAGCGCCTTGGCCTCACCGACGGTACGGCCGCCGCTTTCGACGTCAACAGCACCTGCCTTGGCTTCCTCACCGCCTTCGAAACCGCCGGCCGCATGATCGAGGCCGGGCAGTGCGAGACGGCGCTGGTGTTTTCCGCCGAGGTCGCCTCGCGCGCGCTGCCGTGGCAGGACGCGCCGGAGGTCGCGGCACTCTTCGGCGATGGCGCTGCGGCTGCCGTGCTGCGCAGGGCCAAGCCGGGCGAGGGCAGCGTGGCGGCGAGCCTGATGCGCACCTACCCGTCGGCCTGGGAAGCCTGCGGCATCGGCGCCGGCGGCACACGTTTCGATTTCCGCAAGGAGCCGGAGGAGTTCGCCCGCCACAGCCTTTTCCACATGGACGGCAAGGAATTGTTCCGGCTGACCACGCGCCATTTCAACAGCTTCGTCGCCGCCCTGCTGGAGCGCGCCGGCTGGCGGCATCAAGATGTCGATCTCGTCGTGCCGCATCAGGCCAGCCCATTCGCGTTGGCACACATGGCGCGCCAGACGGGTTTCGCGCCGGAAAAGCTCGTAGACATCGCGGCCCGCTTCGGCAACCAGATCGCGGCCTCCATGCCCTTCGCGCTCGACATCGCCCGCCGCGACGGTCGCGTGGCGCCTGGCATGAAGCTGCTCTTCCTCGGCACGTCCGCCGGTGTGTCCTTCGGCGGCATGGCGCTGGAAACCTGACGATGGTCGTGCTCGTCACCGGCGCCAGCGGTTTTCTCGGCTCTCATGTGCTGGCGCGGCTGGCGGCTTCGGGCACGCTGGCGTTAGGCCTTGGCCGTGATGCGGAACGCTGCGCCACGCTGGGGGCCGCCGGTCATCGCATCATTCGCCATGACCTTGCACAGCCGCTCGATGGCGCGCTCGATCCGAGGCTTGGCGGGGTCGAGCGGATCATCCATTGCGCGGCACTCTCGTCGCCTTTCGGCCGGCTGCAGGATTTCATGGCAGCCAATGTCACGGCGACGCAGAACCTCGTCGATTTCGCCAAGCGCCAGGGCGTCAGCCGCTTCGTCCACATCTCCAGCCCGTCCATCTGCTTTGCCTTTCGCGACCAACTCGGCCTGACCGAGGACATGGCCTTGCCCGACCCCGTCAATCACTATGCCCGCACCAAGCGAGAGGCGGAGCGGATCGTGCGGGGCGCTCCCGAAATCCATCCTGTGGTGCTGCGGCCGCGCGGCATTTACGGCACCGGTGACCGCGCTTTGCTGCCGCGCCTGATCGAGGCGGCGAAGGGCCGGCCGCTGCCGCTGTTTCGCGGCGGCCGGGCGGCAATCGATCTCACCCATGTCGACGACGTCGTCGATGCGGTCATGGCGGCGCTTGCGGTGCGCAAGGAGGCCGAGGGTCAGATCTTCAACATCTCCGGCGGCGAGGTGCTGCCGGTGCGCCGCATCGCCGACGAGGCCTGCGTCCGCGCCGGGCTCAAGGCGCGCTGGCGGCCGATGCCGCTGCTGCCGGCCATGCTCGCGGCGGGCCTGATGGAAACGGTGGCGCTCAGGCTGCCCGGCCAGCCCGAGCCACCGATCACCCGCTACGGGCTCGGCCTCTTCGCCTATGCCCAGAGCCTGGATTTATCCAAGGCGAAACGCGTGCTCGGCTGGACGCCCAAAATCCCTTTCGAAGAGGGGCTCGACCGCACCTTCGCCACAGGTGTCGCATGAAGATCGTCTTCGCCAACAGCGCCTGGGTCAGCGCCGCCGAGCGGCTCATCCTGCGCGGCGGCAGCTGGCAAAGTGTCAGGCTGCGCGTCCGCTACGGGCTGATCTTTCATCCCGCTGCCGGGCCAGTGCTGGTCGATACCGGCTATACGCCGGAAGCGCTTTCCGGAGAGCGACGGGGCCGGATGCTGCGCCTCTACAGCGCGCTGCTGAAACCCGAGCTCAACGCCGCCGAACAGGTCTTGCCGGTGCTGCAGCATTTCGGCTTGTCGCCGGACGACATACGTACCGTCATCGTCACGCATTTCCATGCCGATCACATTTCCGGCCTGTCGCTGTTTCGCAACGCTCGCTTCATCGCCAGCGACGCCGCCTGGGCGCGGGTCAAGGCGCGCACGCCGCGACAGAACTTGCGCCACGGCGTCTTCACCGAGCTCTTTCCGACCGACTTCGAGACGCGTTTGGGCGGCCTATGCTCCAAGCCGCGTGTAGAGGCGAGCGGTGGCGTTCCCGGCGGCGTGGATATCTTCGGCGACGGCAGCGTGATCGCGCTCGATCTGCCTGGACATGCCGATGGCCAGTTCGGCCTGCTCTTTGCCGGGATCGAGCGGCCGCTGCTCTATGCCGTCGACGTGCAATGGCTGCTCAAAGCCTTGAGCGAATGCCGCACGCCAGGCTTCCCGGCCACGCTGATTGCCGAGGATGCCGCGGCGATAGAGCCCACCAGCCACATGCTACGCCGCTTCCTCGCCATGGGTGGCGAGGTGATGCTCTGCCACGATCCTGCGCCGACGGCCTACGATCTGGCATTGAGCGATCCGGAGGCCGGATGAACGCTCTGGCGGAAGCGGTCGGCTCGTTTGCCTTGACGCGCTGGGTCTCGCGCAAGAACCGCGCGGACTTCGAGCGCTGGCAGGCGGCCGCGTTGCGGCGCTTCCTCGACCGTGACCTGCCGCGCGCGTCTTTTTACGGCAAGGCACCACCCCGTCTCACCGATCTGCCGGTCACCGACAAGGCGCTGTTGATGGCGCGCTTCGAAGATTTCAATGTTCATGGCATCACCGCCGCCGAGGCTTGGGCAGCCTTGGCCCGCGATGGCCGCGCCGGTTCACTCACGGTCGGCGCGAGCACCGGCACGTCGGGCAATCGCGGCCTGTTCGTGATTTCCGAGGCGGAAAAATACCGCTGGCTGGGCGCGATCCTCGCCAAGGCGGCGCCCGATCTTCTGTGGCGCGGCATGCGTGTCGCCGTCATCCTGCCGCAGAACACCGGGCTATACGAAGGCGCCCGCAGGTCGAGGCTGGTCAAGCTCGCCTTCTTCGACCTGACGCTCGGGCCGGAGCGCTGGCGCAAGGCGCTCGAAACGTTCAATCCGACGGTGATCATCGCGCCGCCGAAGATGGTCAGGTATTTCGCGGTCGAGTGCTTCCGGCTCGCGCCGAAGCGTATTTTCTGCGCCGCCGAGACACTCGATCCCGTCGACCGCCCGGTGATCGAGGCCTTCTTCCGGCTGCGGCTCGAGCAGATCTACATGGCGACCGAAGGTTTGCTCGCCGTGACCTGCCGGCAGGGCATGCTGCATCTTGCCGAGGACTCCGTCTTCTTCGAATTCGAGTCGGCGGGCGAGGGGCTGGTGACGCCACTGGTCACCGCCTTCCGCCGCCAGACCCAGATCATGGCGCGCTACCGCATGAATGACCTGCTGCGGCTCTCTGAACAGCCTTGCCGGTGTGGTTCGCCGCTGCGCTGCGTCGACGAGATCGTCGGGCGGAAGGACGATGTCTTCCGGCTCGATTCCGCAAGCGGTCCAATCCTCGTCACGCCGGATGTGCTGCGCAATGCCGTGCTCAAGGCCGACCGCCGCATCGACGATTTTCGGCTCGTCCAGATCGCGCCGGACGCGATCGAACTGAGACTCCCACCCAGCCTTGCCGACGATGCTGCGGCAGCGGCGCTTCAGGCAGTGCGCTCGCTGCTTGAGGGACGAGGTACTACCGCAATCGTCACGCTGGTGCGTGCGCCGCTGCCGCTGGAGACAAGCCGCAAATTGCGCCGCGTCGAATGCCGGCTGGAGCAGGTTCCATGAGCCGGGTGGCCATCGCGGCAAGGCCGGCGCAGCAAGCCGACCGGGTCGAAAACAAGCCGGCCAAGGTTGAGGCATTCGTCCGGCTTTTCAATGAGATGCCGGTAGGCAACCTCGTTGCAAACCTGACGACCAAAGTCGAGACTCTCGAGGTCGTCGGCCGAACCTTCCCGCTGACGCTCAACGATGCGGGGGATGCACCGAACTGCTACATCTGCTGCCCCTCCAGCGCCTATATCGACTACGCGATAGACGAGACGCGCAACTTCGCCGCCCATGCTTTGCTGCGCCGCGTGCTTCAGGCATTGATCGGTGCCTGCGCGCCGCGGGTCAGGGCGAGCGGCCTCGATCATCAGGTGCAGGTCAACAACTGGCTCTATTCCACCAATCCTATGCCGCTGCTCGACCGGCAGACGGTCGCGGCGCTCCGCGCCGCGCTGGTCGCGCGCTTTCCCGATCGTGCCATCCTCTTCCGCTCGCTGAACGAGATCGCCGATCCTGCGACCATTGCCGCGCTGAAGGCGGAGGGCTTTCGCATGCTGGCGGCGCGGCAGATCTACATCTTCGCCGACCGCAGCGCCGCGCCCGCCATGACCAAGAATATGAAGGTCGACCGCAAGCAACTCGGCGCCACGCATTTCGAGCGGGTCGGCGATGCGGACTTCACCGAGGCCGACTATGCGCGCGCCGAAGCGCTCTACAACATGCTCTATCTGGAAAAATACACGCCGCTCAATCCGCACTACACGGCGCGTTACATCGCCGAGATGCATCGGCGCGGCATCATCAGCCTTGCTGGCCTGCGCCGTCCCGGCGGCGAACTCGTCGCCGTCACCGGCCTGTTCGAGAACGGCGGCACGCTCACGCAGCCGATCGTCGGCTACGACACCGGCCTGCCGCTCGGCGAGGGGCTCTACCGCATGGTGATGGCGATGGGGCAGGACCATGCCACGGCGCGCGGCATGTTCTTCAACATGAGCGCCGGCGCCGCCGGCTTCAAACGCCGGCGCGGCGCTATTGCCGCGATCGAATACAACGCCGTCTACGCCGGCCATCTTCCGCGCCGCCGGCGAATGGCGATCCGCGCCATGGAAACCGTGCTGGCGCTGGTCGGCATCCCTTTGCTCAGGAGGTTCGAACTGTGAGCGAGCGCCGCGACCACGGGAAGGATTTTTGGCAGGCGGTGGCGCTCTCGGCCGACATCGGCAAGCGGCCGAAGCGCATCCTGTTCGATGGCGCGCCACTGGTGCTGTTCCGCTCGGCGCAAGGCATCGCCGCGCTGTTCGACCGCTGCCCGCACCGTCTGGTGGAACTTTCGACCGGCAAGGTGACCGGCGGCGAGATCGAATGCCCCTACCATGGCTGGCGCTATGACGGCGAAGGCCGCTGCACGGCTATTCCCGGTCATGTCGGCGAGATGCCGCATTACCGGGTGCGCCGCTTCGCCGCCATCGAGCGCGACGGCGTCGTCTTCGTCTCCTCCGGCGTGCCGCAGGGCGAACCCTATCTCCATTGCATGCAGGGCAAGGACATCATCGCGCGGCGGGTGCGCAGTTCGACGCAGTCGACGGTGATCGATGCGGCCGAAAACATCCTCGATGCCACCCACACCCATTTCACCCACAAGGGCCTGCTGCGCGGCCTGACCTCGAAGCGTCATCTGGTGCGGGTCGAGGTGACGGGCGGCGCGGGCTGGGTCGAAGCCTGCTACACCGGCGAGGATCGCCAGCAGGGCCTGATCAGCCGGTTGCTGGAGGGCGAACGCAGCAAAACCATCGGCCGCTTCCGCCATCCCAGCATCGCCGAACTGGAATATTGGGGCAGGGACGGGCTGGTGCTCGCCACCACCTTTCATCTGCGTCAGGCCGACGAACGCACCGTCGAAGGCGTCGGCTGGCTGATCGGGCGGCGCCAGGGCTTGCGTGGTGAGCTGAAGGCGATCGCCTTCAAGCCACTGTTCAATATCGCGCTGCACCAGGACCGCCGCGTGCTGAAATCGGCGAGCGACAACGCCCGTTTCGCCCCACAGGCGCTGCCGGTAATCGGCCCGCTCGATTTCCTGCGCCGCGATATTGCGGCAATCATGGAAGATAAGCTGCCGCCGGCCGCGGCTGAGCCGAGGGTGCATCAGATCGAGTTGTGATGGTTGGCGGACAAGTAGGATGCGTGGAGTTCCTTCGCGCCCCCCTCTGTCCTGCCGGACATCTCCCCCACAGGTGGGGAGATTGGCCGTCGCGCCGGCTTTCGCCAATTGCCAGCGTTGCAAGAGGGCGCCGACGCCGAAGCTGCTGATCTCCCCCCAAGTGGGGGAGATGTCCGGCAGGACAGCGGGAGGCGCTGTCCCGCCGAGGTCTCGAAGATCGCACTTCAAGAACGGTCGCCCGGCCCATTCCATTCGATGTCCCGCGTCGACGCCGCCTGCAGGCTGATGCGCTGGCGCCAGGCCACGCCGGCGATCTCGGTAAGCACCGGCCATTGCGCCTTCACCGGCGCCGGGTCGCCCGGCCAGTCGAGCAATTCCTGGCCTTCGCGCATCGCCTTTCGAAAGCGGTCAAGGCCGCCTGAACGCAAGGCCGCCGGCAGCCCGCAAATCCACATGGCGAGCCGCACCGTTTGCGGTGCGGTGACATCGGGTCTGACTTCCGGCCCGTCTCCCAGCACAGCATCCGCAAATCGACCAGGATCGCGGAAGAAATGCAGGCCGCTCACGGCGCGCGGATTGCACTCCAGCGGCAGCACCCGCCCATCTGGCTCACGCATCAGGTCGAAAGAGATCTGCCCGGTCCATGACGTGCCGGTGACGATGCGCTCGACCAGTTGGCGCACCGCTCGATCCTCGACCCGTTCGAAGAAGATGCCGGCGCCCTTGCCGGCGCGATAGAGCGAACGATAGAGCGCCAGCGCCTTCAGCTTGCCCGCGCGCGCCACCGCATAGGCGCTGATCTCGTCGCCATCGATGAAACGCTGCGCGACCCAAGGCATGGCGGGCGAGGGGGTGATGGCCTCAAGAAAATCCGGCGTCGGACGCAGAAACACATGACTGGCGAAGCGCGACCAGACCGGTTTGAACACCCATTCGCGCGAGCGGCTGCGTACCGTTTCCAGATCGTCAGGTGAACTGAGCAGCGTGGTCTCCGGCACCGCCAGCCCGAGGCTCTCGGACAGCCGGATGAAGGCGTGCTTGTTGTGGACTTCCGCCAGCAGATCGATGCCGGGCGCGAACAGTGCCGCCGGCTTGGCGCGTCCGTGCCAGGCCAGCGCGAGATAAAAGACCTCCTCGCAGGTCGGGATGACCAGCTCTATGCCTTCCGCCCGCACCAACGTCTCGACCGCCTCGGCGTAAGCCTCCGGCTCGAAGCGCGGCGGCGGCAGGCGATGATAGCGCGCGCAGGCCTTGCTCGCGGCGGCGATCGGGCGCGCCGGCGTGTCGGCCAGGATCACCCGGCACCCGGCGCCGTCGAGCAGGCGCGCCAGATGCAGCGCCACCGGCGCGCGCGCCCCGGTGATGAGCACGGTCTTGTCAGCCCCCGGCATCAGGTCTCGCAGTCGTTTCGATCGCTCGAACCGTTGCGCGAAAACTCCTTGCTTGGCAATTGCGCTACTTTCCGCCAACCGGCAGCGCGCGCTGCACGACATTGAGGAAGAAGCGGATGCCGATCGGGACGATGGCGTCGTTGAAGACGAAACGGTCGCCATGCAGCCCGGCGCCGGGGCCGACATCGCCGGCGCCGAGCCAGACATAAGCGCCGTCGCCGACACGCTGCAGCAGGAAAGCAAAATCCTCGCAGCCCATGCTGGGCTGGAACTCGGTCGCGACGCGTTCCGTGCCCACCGTATCGGCGCCGGCCTGTGCCGCGAGCGCCGCGCCGCTTGCCGGATTCACCACCGGCGGGTAGCCGCGCTTGTAGGTGAGTTCGGCGCTGGCGCCGTGCATCGTGGCGGTGGCCTGCGCCACGCGCTCGATCTCGGCCGCGCAATGGTCGGAAAGCGCGCGGTCGTAGAAGCGGCAGGTGCCTTCGACCTTCACCTCGCCCGGCACGAAATTGTTGAAGCGGCCGCCGTGGATCTGCGTCACCGACAGCACGGCCGGCGACAGCGGATCAATGCTGCGGGAAACCAGCCGCTGGATCGCGCTCACGAAGCTTGCCGCGGCCAGCAGCGGATCGTCGCCCAGATGCGGCATCGCCGCGTGGCAGCCGCTGCCGCGAAAGACGATCTCGAAATCGTCGACCGCCGCCATTTGCGGTCCGGCGCGCACGCCGATATGGCCTTCCGGAAAACCCGGCCAGTTGTGGACGGCAAACACCTGCTCGACCGGAAAGCGCTTCAGCAATCCGTCCTCGATCATCTTTTTGCCGCCGCCCAGCACTTCCTCGGCTGGCTGGAAGACGAACACCACTCGCCCGTCGAAGCTCTCGCTTTCGGCGAGCAGTTTTGCAGCGCCAAGCAGCATCGCGGTGTGACCGTCATGGCCGCAGGCATGCATCACGCCATCCTTGCGCGAGGCATAGGCAACATCGGCCACTTCCTTGATCGGCAGTGCGTCGAGCTCGGCGCGCAAAGCGATCGCTTTGCCGCTCGTGCCCTTGATCAGCGTTGCAATCACCGCCGTGGCGCTGACGTCGGTGTGGACAGTCAGGCCGAATTCCTTCAGCTTCGCCGCGACGAAAGCCGCCGTCTCATGCTCGGCAAAGCCGAGCTCCGGATTGGCGTGGATCGCCTGCCGCCAGCCGATCACTTCGGGCACGATCGCCGCTATCCTGTCGTTTTCCCGCATCGTCTTATCTCCGCTTCGTTTGCGGCGATGTTGCCGATGTTCCTGGCTCGCGTCTTGAACGGGATTGACGGGCAGGGCGGTTTGAAGAAGGCTTGTCCTGATGAGTGACGCCAGCGAGCAAAGAGAACGCGAAGCAGCGAAGCTGACGCGGCATGAGGGCCTCGGTGGCCTCGAAATGCTCGCCGCCCGCTATCGCGACCACGCTTATGCGCTGCACACGCACCCGACCTGGGTCTTCGGCGTCGTCGTGGCCGGCGTCGAGAAGCTGCGCATTGGCCGCCGCCAGCATCTGGCCCCGGCGGGTTCGATCATCATCGTCAATCCCGAAGAGCCGCATGACGGCGAGAAGGGTGCACCCGACGGCTGGGCCTATCGCACCTGCTATCCGGACGCCGCCTTGATGGCCGAGATCGCCGAGGATCTGGAGCTGCGCGGGCTGCCGATGTTCAGCGAGGGCATCGTGCAGGCGCCGGAACTGGCGCGATCCTTCGTGCGTGCTCATCGCCTCGCCGGAAAGCTCGATCAGGAAGCGGCGATGTTGGTGGTGCTCAGCAAACTCGCCAAGCGCTTCGGCGATGGCAAGGTCCGCGACCGTGCTTCGGAAGCCGGCGAGACAGCAAGGCACTTCCGCCTCTACGGCGAGCTGATCGCCGCCGATCTTTCGTCCGGCTTCGACCTTGCGCATCTGGCGGCGGCGGCCAGGGTCACCCGCTTCCAGGTCATCCGCGACTTCCATCGCGCCGCCGGCATGACGCCGGGCCAATATCTGCGCGACCGTCGCATCCGCGCCGCCTCGGCGCTGATGAAGACCGAAATGCCGCTGGCCGAGATCGCTGTTGCGACCGGCTTCGCCGACCAGAGCCATCTCACCCGGGTGTTCAAGACGATCAAGGGCCTGTCGCCCGGCGCTTGGCGCGCCGCGGCCTGAACGCTGCCCGTTTGCGGGTGCTCCGCTGGACTACAGCTTCGCCTTGATGCGCTTCATCTTGCCGCTGGCATAGTCGCCATAGCGCAGCTTAGATTTGCCATGCCTGTCCTTGAACGCATACCAGTCGCCATCGGGCAGCTTGCGTTGATAGATCACCTTGCCGGCCTGACGATGCTCGAAGCAGGTCATGGATTTCTTCGACCCCCACCCGCCACGCCATGTCACCCGGTAGCAGACCTTGCCGCCGCCAGGGATGAACCACATGCCGTCGCCGTAGCCGGGCTTGCCCTTGTCCGAGGTCCAGGCGTCGAACTGCCGCTGCTTCACCGCGAAGAAGGCGGTGCCGTTCTTGCCCCACAGCCACGAATGGTTTTGATAAAGCTGGTAGACGCCCTCGTCGGAGAGGACCGCCGCTGTTGACGCCTGGTCGTCGACCTTGTTCACGGTCTTGGCCATCGCAGGGGCCTGCAGGCCGACAACAAAAATGGAGCAGCCAAGCACTGCTCCGACAAATTTCCCCAATACCCGTTTCACCACTTTGCTCCACCCACTGATTTACGCCACGCCTACACCCGTCTCCAAAGCCGGGCTTTGGAGCTTGTCATTTTGAACTTGAAGCTGGAGCCCGTCCCGGATGCCGGGACGGGCTGATCTCCGCGGTCTTACGGCAGGACGTGCTGGGTCACCCGCCAGTCGGGCAGCCCGTAGCCGTTCAGCCACGGCCACGTTTCCTTCTGGTTGAAGTAGACGACCGAGGTCAGGGCCGGAAACTCCGCATAGGACTTGCGGGTTTCTTCCGCCCACTTCGTCACATAGTCCTGCTTTCCGACATAGCCGAGCTCGGCCACGACCACCGGCTTGTTGAATTTCGCGACACGGTCGTAGCCGGGCTTCAGCGTCTCGGCGAAGGTGCGGTCGCGGCCGGTTTCGTCATTGTCCCTCTTCTGCAGGCCGAACACCGACAGGCCGATGACGTCGACATAGTCGTCACCCGGGTAGTATTTCTCGAGGCCGTCCATTCCCTTGGGAGACCACATGTATTTGGCCGCGGGCGCCGCCTTGCGGCAGACATCGACCTCGCGCTTGTAGGCGGCGATCCAGTCCTTCGGCGCCCAGTTGGCCCAGGTGAAGCGGCCGTTGGTGTCTTCCATTTCCTGCGCCCAGCGGATCGTCACCGGGCTTTTCATCTGTCCAGCCAGGTTGCAGATCGCCTGCATGTTGGCGTCGTATCTGCCGCTCAAGATGCCGTTGCGCAGCTCCGGCGGCGTGATGCGCCAATCCTTCGACCAGGTCCATGGCTCGATGGTGATCAGCAGCGAGCGGCCGCGCTGCAGAGCGTAGGCGTCAGCCAGCGGCAGCGTCGAGAGATCGACGTCTTCCCAAGGCAGAAAGAGCTCCTCGATGGTGGCCGATTTGTCGTTGCTGAAGTCGCCATAGGGATCATAGGAGCCGAATGCCGACGCGGCCGAATTCGTCTGCACCGGATCCGTTCCCGCAGGCGATCCCGCCGACGCCGGCAGGACAAGGCAGCCGCCGACGATGAACGCCGACACAACTGCCGTTGCTGTGGAGTATTTCATGCCCAACCTCCTATAGCCTCAACGAAGGATGTTGAAGCTCGCCACAGCGTGCCGATGAGGATCGGCACGCAAACCCAGACAATCGGTCTGCCGACGTGAACTGCGGGTGTTCTGAGCGACTGGGACGGGCACAGCTTTGGCGCGAGGCCGTCCATCAGAGTAATCCCTCGGGTGCCTATACCTTGGAATCCCCGGGAGACTGTCGCCGCGATACTCACAAATTCGCGTCAACATTACGATATTAACCCTTACTGATATAAGAGCCTATGCTTGCCCAGAGTCAAGAGCAATTAACCGTTACTTAACCCTACCTGGGCGGACATGGTTAACGCGGCGGTTGCAACGGGGCCCCGTTCGCCGGACTTCGCGCTCGTCGGAAATCCCTCCGACGGGCGCGCCACGGCCGCAAAGAGCTGTCCGGCCAAGGCATGAGGTTAACCAGTTCTGAAGAAGCTTGGTTAAGGCAAGCTTAATTCTGTTGACTCTCAGCATTAGCAGGCGCTGATTCTACCATGGGATGTGAACGCTTCCGGCCGCAAGGGCGGGAGCGTAAGTGGCGGCGGGTAGAATGAGTGTTTCGTTGGATGCCGGCGTTGTCGGCGGCAAAGAGGGGCGTGCGAGCCGGCGCGGCAGGGCTCGTGTCGGCGTTGGCCCCAAGGGCCCTTATCTCGTGCCGGTTCTGTCGCCCCGGCAGCAGTTGATCCTTCGGCTCGGCCTCGCCTTCTGGTTTGTCACGCTCATCTTCTTCTGGTCCTGGTGGTTGCGGCCGGAACACGTCGAGCATATCGGGCCATATGCCTTCGCCACCGTCGTACTGGCCTGGCTGACGCTGATGCCGATGTACTTCCTGCTCAACGTCCACGCCTCGCGAAAATCCTCGAAGCTGCATGCCATCCCGAAGCGCTCGCGCGCCGCCATGGTGGTCACCAAGGCGCCATCCGAGCCGTTCGCCGTCGTCCAGCGCACGCTGGAGGCGATGCTGGCGCAGGACTATCCGCACGACACCTGGCTGGCCGACGAGGATCCGTCGGAGGAGACGGTCCGCTGGTGCGATGCGCATGGCGTAATGATTTCGACACGGCGCGGCCGCGAGGACTATCACCGCAAGACCTGGCCGCGCAGGACGCGCTGCAAGGAAGGCAATCTCGCCTTCTTCTACGATCACTATGGCTATGAGCGCTACGACTTCGTCGCCCAGATGGATGCGGACCACGTGCCGACGCCGACCTATCTGAGGGAAATCCTTTATCCCTTCGCCGATCCGGCCGTCGGCTACGTCTCGGCGCCCAGCATCTGCGACAACAATGCCGGCGAAAGCTGGGCGGCGCGCGGCCGCTTGTTCCCGGAAGGCATGTTCCACGGCCCCTTGCAGTCCGGCCACACCGGCGGCGGCGCGCCGCTCTGCATCGGCTCGCACTACGCGGTCAGGACGAAGGCCCTGCGTGAGGCCGGCGGGCTTGGTCCGGAACTAGCCGAAGATCATTCCACCTCGATGCTGGTCAATGCCGCCGGCTGGCGCGGCGTTCACGCCATCGACGCGATTGCCCATGGCGACGGTCCGCGGACCTTCGCCGATCTCGTCACGCAGGAATTCCAGTGGTCGCGCAGCCTGGTGACGATCCTTCTCGAATACACGCCGCAATACTTCCACAAGCTGACGTCGCGGCTGAAGTTCCAGTTCCTGTTCTGCCAGCTCTGGTACCCGCTGTTCGCGCTCTTCGCGCTGATGATGTACGTCATGCCGATCTATGCGCTCTACACAGGGCGCAACTTCGCCAACGTCATGTATGCCGATTTCGTCTTCTATTACCTGCCCAACTCGTTAGCGCTGGTCGGGCTGGTGATGATGCTGAAGGCGTTCGGCCTGTCGCGACCCCTGACCGCGAAGACGTTGAGTTGGGAAGGCACGCTGTTCCTGTTCTTCGCGCGTTGGCCCTGGGTGCTGTGGGGGACGCTGTCGGCGGTCCGCGATTATATGACGAAATCCTTCGTCGATTTCCGTGTCACGCCGAAAGGCAGCGGCCCGAAGCACCTTTTGCCCGCGCGGGTATTCGTGCCCTACGTTGGCTTGGCGATCGGCGCTGCCCTGCCTGTGCTCACCGTCAGGCATCCCTTCGATGCCACCGGCTTCTATTGGTTCGCCGCCTTCAATGCTTTCCTCTACGGCCTGCTGGTTGTGGTGATCATTGCCAAGCACATTGCCGAAAACAGGATCTCGCTGCGCGCCAATGCCGGCAAATTCGCCTTGCACGCCTGCCTGGCGCTGCTCGCGCTCGGCGTACCGGTCGCCGGCTTCTACGATCGCGGACTGGAAGGCATCTATGGCCTTCAGCAGGGTGCCGGCGGCTTCCGCATCGTCAGGATCGCCTATGTGGTTTCCGGTGCCGGCATGGGCGACATCGGCGCACGCAATTTCTACTTCGACCCCGGCTGGGACGCGCCGCGCTGAGGTCGAAAGTGGCCTTCGAACACAGCCGGTCTGACCTGAAGTTCCGCTTGCTGCCCGGCTATCAGCCCTCTGCCAAAAGTTCAAATTTTAGTAAGAGTCGATCGAGCGTCGAGAGATGGCGCTCATCATGTCGTTTGTACGAATCTTAATAAGTCTCCTCTAATATTAAGCCATGATGTGAGCTGCGAAAGGCCGCTCACGCTGGGTGCGAAAGAAAGCAGAGCGAAATATATCTTCGCGCCATGGTGAATTATATTTCACGGCAGGGGACGGCAATGAAGAAATTCATGGAACGCGCGGCGGCGGTCGGCAGAAAATATGCCCACGCCTTTGCCGCTATTGCATTGGTATCGATGGTGTCTGGTTGTCAGACCATGGATACGGCCAAGACCAGCTCGATCGGCGGCAACGAGCCCGCGGTGAAGGCGCTCGCCAACAAGGTCCATTACGTCAATAAGAAGCAACTCTATCGGGTCCATCGCAAGCATCTGACGCAGATGACCAGCGTGACGCGCGTGAGGGAAGAAGCCTATGCCGCCTTCGTGCGGCCGCAGCGCATCCGCACGTCGGCGCCGACCAGGGTTTCCTACAGCCTGGGCAGTGCTGGCCCGCTGCTCGGCCATTCGCCCTGGATTTGCGGTCCGAGCGGCTTTGGCCAGCGCTCGGCTTGCCGGGCACGTTGAACCAACATCTGCGCTCGGCCTGCCGCGCGCTGAACAAACATCAGCGTTCGGCCCGCCGCGCTGGCTGAACCGTCGCCGGGGGGCGAGAGCCGGGGGCGAGAGGATTGGCGCCGACCGCGCGCTACCTCTTGCCCTCCGGCCGCCATTCCTGCCGGTACCAGTCGACGAATTTCGCCAGCCCTTCCTCGATCGACACTTTCGGCTTGAAGCCGAAGTCGCGCTCCAGCGCGCTGGTGTCGGCATAGGTCTTCTCGACCTCGCCGGGCTGCATGGGCAGGTTGTCGCGGATCGCCTTGATGCCGAGCAGCCTTTCCAGCGTCTCGATGAAACGGCCGAGATGCACCGGCTGGCTGTTGCCGATATTGTAGATCAGATGCCTTGGACCGTCGGCTGGCGGCGGCCGGTCGAGCACGGCGAGCACGCCGTCGACGATGTCGTCGACATAGGTGAAGTCGCGCCACATCTCGCCATGATTGAAGACGCGGATCGGCTTGCCGGCCAGCATCGCCTCGGTGAAGATCCAGGCCGCCATATCCGGGCGTCCCCAGGGACCGTAGACCGTGAAGAAGCGCAGGCCGGTCTGCGGCAGGCCGTAGAGATGCGAATAGGTCGAGCTGATCAGCTCGTCGGCTTTCTTGGTCGCCGCGTAGATCGACACCGGATTGTCGACGCGGTCGGTTTCCGCGAACGGCACCTTGGTATTGCCGCCATAGACCGAGCTCGAGGAGGCATAGACGAGATGCTTGATCTCGGGCGACGCGCGGCACAGCTCCAGCACCTCCAGATGACCGGCGATGTTGGCGTGGATGTAAGCGCGCGGATTTTCGAGCGAGTAGCGCACGCCCGCCTGGGCGCCGAGATGAGCGATGCCGCTTACCTTTTGGCCCTTCAGCTTCGCTGCCAGCACGCTGGGCTCGGCGATGTCGAGCTGATGGAACGAAAATCCTTTGTTGCCGGAAAGCCTGGCGAGCCGCGCCGCCTTCAGCGCCGGGTCGTAATAGGCGTTCATGCTGTCGACGCCGACAACGGCGTCGCCGCGCGCGAGCAGGCGCTGGCAGACATGGCTGCCGATGAAGCCGGCGGCTCCTGTCACCAGGATGGTCATGCAGGGACCTCGGGCGAGAACAGGGCGGCCTGGATCATTTCCGGCGTGACCTGGTCTTGTTGCTTGCCGGCGGGCTCGGTGAGTGCCAGCCATCGCCTTCGCCATGCGCGGGCTGCGGCCGTGCCACATAGGCGAGGGAGACATTTGCTTCGAGATAGACGCGCGACAGCATTTCGGCGAGCACGCCCGACGTCACCATCTGCAGGCCGGCGATGACCAGGAAGAAGCCGGTAAATAGCATCGGGCGCGTTCCGATGTCCTGTCCGAAAAACACCTTCAGGCCAAACAGATAGGTCAGGACCAGGGAGCCCAGCACGCCGAGCACGATGCCGATGCCGCCGAAGAAATGGCCGGGCCTGGTGCGATAGCGCATAAAGAAGAACATGAAGACGAGGTCGAGCACCACGCGGAAGGTGCGCGAGATGCCGTATTTGGATTGGCCGTGGATGCGAGCGTGGTGCGTCACCACTTCCTGGGCGATGCGACGCGGCGTCGTCACCGTCGCCAGCCAGGCCGGGATAAAGCGGTGCATTTCGCCGTAGAGCCGGACGCTGCGGATGACGCTGCCACGGAAAACCTTCAGGCTGCAGCCATAGTCCTTCAGCTTGACGCCGGTGACGCGCGCGATCAGCGAATTGGCGATGCGCGACGGCAGCCTGCGCATCCAGAAACCTTCCTGGCGGTTCTTGCGCCAGCCGGCGACGAGGTCGAGATCCTCGGTCAGCAGGCGATAGACCATGCGCGGAATGTCGAACGGGTCGTTCTGCAGGTCGCCGTCGAGCGTCGCGATGACGTCGCCGCGGGCGGCGTCGAGGCCGGCCTGCATGGCCGCGGTCTGCTTGAAGTTGCGCACCAGTTCCACGCCATGCACATGCGGACCATACTCGGCCGCGAGCCTGCGGATTTCGTTCGGCGTGGCGTCGGTGCTGCCGTCGTCCACCAGCACGACTTCCCAGGGCTGGCTGTAGTTCTCCATCGCCTGGTGGATGCGCACGACCAGCGGCTCGACATTGTCGGCCTCATTGTACATGGGAATGACGATGGACAGCTTGTGCTCGGGCATGACGGCGCCGGCGGGCAGTCCCGTTTGGGGGATAGGAAGCAGGTCCATGGCGGTCATTTCCTTGCGGGCCCCGCGGCCGGGGTCTCCGGCAGCGTCGATTTCGAGGGAAACAGCCAGGCGATCGCACCGGTGGCGACGGCCGAGCAGAGGATGAAGAGATGCAGCGCCAGCGCCGCCTGCAGGCCGTCCTTCATGGCGATGTCGGAATAGAGCAGCGCCGCCGCGGCGCCCGCCTCATAGGTGCCGAAACCGGCGACGCCCTGCACCGGCAGGATGGCGGCGGCCTCGGCTCCGACAGCGCCGGGAAAGGCGGTCTGGAAGGTGGTGCCGAGCAGCATGGCGAGCAGCCATCCCTGCACGGCAAGCTTCAGCGTCCAGTTGGCGACCGTCCACCACCAGCCGTAGCGGGAGCGCCCGGTCGCCTCGGTGAAGATGTCGCGCAGCTTGCCGAGTTTCGAAACGATCTTGCCGCGTCCGGCCCAGTCATGCGGCTCGCGCGCCCAGCGCGGCAGATACCAGGCAACCGCAATCAATGCCGCGATACCCGCGGGCCTGAGCGCCGGATGAAGGCCCGGCCACACCAGGCAGGCAAGCACGCCGACGACGAAGGCATCCTGCAGCCTGAACCACAGAAGCGAAGCGCTGGCGCGCACGATCGAGATGCCGAACACCTGGCGCAGAAGCAGCGGGAAGGCGGTCTCGCCGCCGCGGAATGGCACCACGTTGATCATGGCGTTGTGGATCAGGATGACGCGCAGGCAGGCGCCAAAGCGGCCGTTCACCTCGTCGCGGAATTCGTCGCAGACGCGCAGCGCGCGCAGCACATAGGTGACGAATAGCGAAAGCGTCACCGCCGCGAAGGCGCCCGGCGTGACGCTGGCGAAGGCGTCGCCCACCATCTTCCAGCGCGAGTCGCCGGCAAGCCATGCCAGCAGCGCCAGGGTGACGATTATCGAGAATGCTTTTTTCAACCAGGTCTCCGCCGGCTTCCGTTGCCGCGTCAGCGGCTGCGGACGCAACGTTCATCGGTACGCGGCCGTCCGCCGACTGCCGCCGAAAGGCCACGGCCCGGCCACAACAGGCGCGGCTCCCTCACGGGCGGGTGATCCTATAGACCAGCAGCTTGTCCGAATCCACAAGCTTGGTTGCGGTCTTGTCGAGGTAGTCGACCACCCCGTCATGATGTTCGACGAACAGACGGTCCCGTTTGTCGGCGGCGTTCTTGGCGGTGCCGAAATAGTCCGCGCCCTGGGTGCGCAGCCCCTCGAGCTGGGCGATCGCGATGGCATCGTCCTCGGCGAATTTCGACCATTCGACATCGCCGCCGCCGGGCGGGAATACCCAGCCGCGGACCCGGCTGTAATAGATCGCGACGGGGTCGCCGGCCTCCGGCGCGATGGCGACGACAAGCTCGCCGGGCTGGACGAAGCGCGCCAATTCCTCACCGAGCAGCTTGCCGTTCACGGCGATCGGCGCCTTCATCGTCTTGAGCAGAGGAACGGTCGAAAGCGCCAGGGCCAGCGCCGCGATGAAGGCCGAGCGCAGCATGACGGCGGGGGTGAGCGCCGTTCCGGTGCCGAGCGTCGCCAGCACCAGCGCGCCGCGCCCGCAGAACATCGCCAACGGTATATTGAAGATGTGGTAATTCCATGGATTGCTGGTGATCTCGCGCGCCGCGGCGATATAGACGACCGCTGCCGCCGCGAGCCATACATAGGGAATGGCCGAAAGAGCTCGCTCGCTGGTCTCGGCAGGCTTCGGCGGCATCCAGAATCCGACGGCGATCAGCGCCATGAACGGATAGCCGTAGAACCACCAGATCGAGGTGTTCCAGACGGACTTCAGATAGAAACTGTTCTTGAAGAATGTTGAGAAGCCGGAATCCCAGATATAGCCGCTGCCCGCCACATGATAGGGCGGGTAGGAGCGGCCGAGATAGATCGCCCAGCTGAAATAAGCGGCGATGATGGCGAGGCTCAGCAGCCCAGCCGCGAACACCCTGGCCGCATGCCTTGTTTTCCCGGCAACGATCCAGCAGACCATCAGGTAGAAGATGACCGCGCCGGCGGCGAGCCCGGGCGGCTTCGCGAGCGCGCCCAGCGTGAAAGAGAGGGTGGCCAGCGGCAATAGCCATGCCTTGCCGCCGACCCAGTATTTCGCGAACAGCCAGACGCCAAGCGTCACCAGCGCCAGCATCGAGGGGTCGGGCAGGAACGAGCTGTCGATCATAGCCGGGCCGGGCATCAGCGCATAGGCGAGCGCCGCCGCGTGGGCATGCGCCTCGTCCCAGCAGAGCGCGGTCAACCGGTGCAGGGAAAACACCGTCACCATGCCGAACGCCGCCGCGATCATCCGGCCGAACCAGTCGTGCCAGCCGAAAAGCTGATAGAGCAGGGCGGTGAGATAGCTGACGATCTGGAATTCCCGCCCCTGATAACTCGGCCCGGGGCCGGTCCAGCTCACTTCGGGAAAGAAGATGTTCCAGCTGCGCTGCTGGAAATTATCGGCCATCATGGCTGTGCTGGTCTCGCGCCAGCTGAAAGAGTCGACAAGCGGCTGGGTGATGTTGTGAAACCGGGCGATTGCCGCCACCAGCAGGATAGCCAGCAAAATCAAGGTATTGAAGTCGATACGGATGAGAGCCGCGGCCCGCCGGCGAGGCAAGGCCAAGCCTTGGACGTCGGCCGTTTCCGTGTCGCCTGTCATCTGGAGCCGCCCCTTCCCACCCAAGCTACTCTGGCGCAGCGCAATTACCAAACACTGTCAGAGTATCACAAGATTGTAATAGCCGTGGTTAAATAACAGCTTGTAGCGATGCTTAGACTTGGACTCGGTTGACATGGCGCCTCACGCGGCTGTTAATGGTTTCAAGGGCGCTGATCGCGCCGCGCCGGGCCGACGGGCTCGGGCTTGCGACGGAACGCGAAAAGCCCCGAAGAAAATCTTCCAAACCATGGTTCCTCGACCCGACCGTGACAGGGTCGAGGTGGGGGCTATCGACATGCGCTTGCTCATCGACACGACAGACCAGACTGCTTTTCCATCTAAACCCGGCATGAGTGTCCGCCGGCGTGCGGCGCGCCGCTGGCTCGTGCCGCTCCTCATGGCCTGCGGCCAGCTTGCGTTCGCAGGCGCTGCCGATGCCGCCGCGGCGAAGAACAGCGCGGCTGTCGAGGCCGCCGCCAAGCCCGAAGCCGCGCCGACGGCGTTCGAGTTGCAGCTTCTCTATTCCGACCGCACCTGGAACTGGAAGAATGGTGCTGCCTATTTCGGGCTGGACAGGCGCCTGCAGGCCTGGACGGCCGGACAGGACAAGCCCGCCGTGGCAGAGGGTCGGTGGCTGGTGACCGACACCGGCAAGATGTGCATGGAGCTTGCCTGGAGGTCCAAGACCTACACCACCAAGCCGCAACGCACCTGCTACAGCCACCGCATCGAGAGCGGCAACATCGAGCAGCGCAAGGACCCGGACGGCGAGTGGTACGATTTCAAGCACGCCAAGGACGATCCCGCCGACGAGCATAAGAAATTCGAAGCCGGCAACACCAAGGGCGCACAGTTCGACGAGACCCGCAAGCTGGTCGACAGCAAGAGCTAGGCAGGACGGACTTGGGTACTTCCGGACGGAAGCCGTGTGGCGTTTCTGCGTTCGGAAGTGCCTAAAGAAAGAGAGCTGGAGCGGGTCAGCCATTCCATTGAAAGCTGAACCGCTCCAACAGCCTTCCGCCCGAATAGAAGAGGCTCGCTGAGACAAGCCCTCAACCAAGCTCAGCGAGCCCGCGCCCCGACACAGTACTCACAGGGACGACTGCCAGCCTTGCGGGCTGGCGTTTTTTCGTTGTCTCCGCGCCGCTCGACGCGCGCTTTACGCGTGAAACGGTGGAGGTTGCACCAAAAGCTTTCGGCATCGAGGCCGGGACAAGCCCGAAGAAGGGCGCGGCCGTCCTGACGATGGTGTCGATGTCGGAATTCTCCGCCATGAAGCCCAGTCGCTCGCGCGCCAGGCTGGGATCGGCGAAAAGCCCGGCCGGGTCGCCGGGCCGGCGCGGCTTGTAAGCAACCGGCACCGGGCGCGACGTGATGCGCCCGACCGCCTCGAGGATTTCTTTGATCGAGATGCCTTTGCCGGTGCCGAGATTGACGGACAGGCTGTCGCCGCCGGCCTCGAGATGCATCAATGCCTTGAGATGCGCGCGGGCGAGATCGCTGACATGGATGTAGTCGCGCACGCAGGTGCCGTCCGCCGTCTCGTAATCGTCGCCGAAGACCTCGATCGCCGTGATCATGCCGGACGCCGCCATCAGCACACGGGGAATGAGATGGGTTTCGGGCGTATGCCACTCGCCGAGCTCGCCCTCGGGGTCGGCGCCGCAGGCGTTGAAGTAGCGGAGGATCGCGTATTTCATCCCATAGGCTGCGGCATAGTCCCTGATGATCTCTTCGCCCATCAGCTTGCTGCGACCATAGGGGCTGATCGGCTTCTGCGGCGAAGTCTCGTTGACCGGCAGCGCCTCCGGCACGCCGTAGGTCGCGCAGCTCGAGGAAAAAATCACCTTGTCGATGCCGTTTGCCCGCGCCGCGTCCAGCACCGCGATCGTGCCGCCGACATTGGTCGCGTAATACTCCGCCGGCTCGCTGACCGACTCGCCGACATAGGCAAGGGCGGCGAAGTGGACGATCGCCAGCGGCTTGTAAGTGCCGATCGCCCGCTGCAGCGCTTCGCTGTCGCGGATGTCGCCGACGACCAGCGGACCCCAGGCGACGGCCTTCCGGTTGCCGCGGCCTAAATTGTCGTAGACCACGGGCAGGTAGCCCGCCGCCGCGAGCAGCTTGCAAGTATGGCTGCCGATGAAGCCGGCGCCACCCGTCACCAGAACGGGGCGGCGGGTCGTCATGCCGTTGCCTCCCTGACAGAGGACGCCTGGACGGCTTGCGGGACGAACCGGCGGCAGCCCAGCAACGCGTCGAAATAGGCCGTGGTATGAGCGAGCCCTTCGCTCAGCGCAACCTTCGGTTCCCAGCCGAGGTGTTGCCGGGCAAAGGAGATATCGGGCTTGCGCTGTCTGGGGTCGTCGACCGGCAGCGGCCTGTGCACGATGTGCGAGCGTGAATTCGTATAGTCGATGACCAACTCGGCCAATTCCATGATGGTAAACTCGACGGGGTTGCCGAGATTGACCGGGTGCGGCGGCGCCACCGGGGCGTTCATCAGGCGCACGAAGCCTTCGATCAGGTCGTTGACGAAGCAGAAGGAGCGCGTCTGTGTGCCGCTGCCATAGACGGTGATGTCGTCGCCGCGCAGCGCCTGGACGATGAAGTTCGACACCACGCGGCCGTCGTCGGGCTGCATGCGCGGGCCATAGGTATTGAAGATGCGCGCGACGCGGACATCGATGCCGTATGTCCTCGAGTAATCGAAGAACAGCGTCTCGGCCGAGCGCTTGCCTTCATCGTAGCACGAGCGCGGGCCGTGCGTGTTGACGTTGCCGAAGTACCCTTCCGGCTGCGGATGCACCAGCGGATCGCCATAGACTTCCGAGGTCGAGGCTTGGAAGATCTTGGCGTTATGGCGCCTGGCGAGTTCCAAAAGATTGATGGAGCCGAACACACTCGTCTTGAAGGTGTGGATCGGATCGGCCTGGTAGTGAGGCGGAGAGGCGGGGCAGGCGAGGTTGTAGATCTCGTTGACCGTGAAGTCCGCCGGCAGTTCGTCGACGATGTCGTGCTTGACGCAGGTGAAGGAGGCGTCGCGCGCTATGCCTGCAAGATTGTATCTTTTGCCGGTATGAAAATTGTCCAGCGCGATGACTTCATAGCCGTCGGCGAGCAGCCTTTCGCACAAATGCGAGCCCAGGAAACCCGCTCCGCCGGCGACCAGAGCGCGACCACGATCGAACCCCCTGCGACCTGGCCCGCCGTCCAGCTTCAAGACCTTGGCAACCCTACTCATGGCTTCCCTCACGCACGCACACTATCGCTCCGGCCAGGACAACAGCGTTGCCCGACCAGGTGAAATCATGGCGGCGTTCCGCATGCGCGGAACCGCCTCGACCGAAGTGTTTGTCTGAGTTCGCGGAGCTCTTGCCGTGCGGCTTATTTGCTGCCGCTCAGCGTCCCTTCGCCCCTAAGTCGCGATCCACGAATATGGTTGCCACCACCGCGGACTGCTCGCCCAAATTGCACACCCAACGCATATAAAAATATACCTGTGGACGGCGTAGTCAACTAAATTAGCGTTTGGTTAACCTTGCTTGTTAGCGATTGGTTAATCATACGGCTGGGGACCGGAACTGCCGCCGGTCCAAAAGTACTGTGATCGTGTTGGCGGGGGCCGGGTAATGAAACGACTCGCCGAACCGGCCTGCCAGCGTCAGCGGCAGGGACTCTTGCGGGTGCCGCCGGCATCTCCAAGCATAGCGTGAAAAGGAGATTAAGGGCAGGCGCCCCGCGCGTTCGGTTTTATTCGGATGACTGGACCGAATGTCAGATGTTCTGCACCGAAAGCGGTCCAGGACCTCTGAGGAAGCAATGGGACTGCTGTCCGAAGCCGCTTGGGCTGCAGATATGCGCGGCGTTTCCGAAATAGGGATTGACGCTCACGCTGGTAATCGGGGCAGGAACTGTTCTTGTCTGCGCAACTCGATTTGGTTTCAAGTTGACCAAGGCAGCGCTGCCGCTCTGCGACGCGCCGAATGCGGTCGGTTGTCCGAGATTGAAATATTGGCAGCCGGAAACCGCTAGAACCGTGCCGAAAATCAAGGAACTATAAAAAATTTTGCTTGAAACGAAAAAAAATTTGCCAGTTGAATGCGCGGTTTGTTTCTCGTGAGCCATGAGTATCAAAAATCCTCTTAGGCGTATCGGGCCCCTTGTATCCGAATCGCTGGCTAGCAACCCACCCTGTGCACATTATGGCAAACTTGGTTAATTTAGCGATAGCTGTTTGACGGGTGGTTGGATTTTAATTGCTCGGCGGGAGTGCCGAAGGGGCGCGGGTGGGCCATTCACATCCGCCGGTTGTCAGGAGGAATGGCTGAAGATCGTCGCGCTCGCGATAAACGCAAGGCCTGCGAAGCTGCAGGCCATGCGTTCGGTTTCAAGCATATGCCGTGGCGGAGTTCACTCTCCGCCCATCTCCTTCTTGAACTGGGCGAGATCGACCTGCATGCCGTTGAAGATGGTGCTCCAGTGGCGGGTCAAGGCGGCCATGGCGACGGCCTCCTGGATCTCTTCGTCGGTGGCGCCGGCGCGTTTTGCATTCTCGGTGTCCGACCAGATGCAGTAGCTGCAGGGGATTTGCGCCGCGACAGCGAGCGAGATCAGCGACTTCACCTTAGGCGACAGCGCAGTCTTATCGCTGAGTTCGATGGCCTTGACCTCGGCCCACGCGCCGGGCAGACCGGCTTTCGGGAACTGTTTCAGGAAGCCGGGCACGCCGCCTATGGTCGATTGGATGTCCTTGATGGCGGCGTCGTAGTCGTCGGCGCTGGCGGGGGCCGCGCTCAAGGTCGCGGTGAGCGCGATGGCGGCGAGCAGAGATGCGGAACGCAGGCAGGAATGCACATTTGAGACGATGCGAAAGACTACCACGATGTTCTCCTCTGGTTTTTGTTGGCCTTACGGTGTAAGGTGAAGTGGAAAATGAACCTTACAGCGTAAGTTGTCAAGCGGCGCCATGGACTCACCAAGCAAAAAAATACGAACCCGCGGAAAGCTGTCCCGCGAGATGATTGAGGACGCCGCCTTCGAGGTGATCGAAGGGGAAGGGCTATCCGGCTTTTCGATGCGCAAGCTCGCCGCCAGGCTCGGCTGCGAGGCGATGAGCATCTACCATCACTTCCCCTCGCAGGCTCATCTCTACGAGGCGCTGGTCGACCGCCAGATGAGCGGGCTCGTGATCCCCGACCGCAACCTGCCCTGGCGCGAGCGGGCTCGCATCGGCATGCAGGAGTTCCGGCGTGTGGCGACCGAGCATCCGGCATTCGCGCCGTTCATCGTGGTCTACCGGATGAACTCGCCGCCCTGCCTTGCCAAGCTGAATGCGATCATCGGCCTGTTCGAGGATGGCGGTTTCGGACCGGAGCTCAGCGCCCGCCTGTTCCGCGCCGCCGGCTACTATCTGATGGGCGCGATCCTCGATGAGACCGCCGGCTACGCCAAGGGGCCTTCGGCGGTCACCACCGTCAACGACGAGGATCTGGCGCGCGACTATCCCAGCGTCGTGGCCGCCGGCGCCTATTTTGGCGCAGCCGGCTTCGACAAGACTTTTGAGCTTGGCCTGGAGATGTTTCTGGACGAGATGGAGCGGGTCCACGAAGCCGCCGGAAGCGAAACCGCGCAAGGTAGCGGCGATCGCGGTCGGACGAAGAAATAACCAGGACTTTCGATGCGCTTCCTCTCGGTACTTATTCTCATCGCCGGCGCTGCCATCGGCGTCTTCTATCCTTGGGCGATGAGCAATTTCTCCGGCCACGCGATCGGCACTTATCGCGTCTATGAAGGCGGCCGCTTCCGGCCGGCGACGGTGCGGCTCGCGGCCAGCGACGCACCGGTCCGGGTGCTGGTCGACCTCACCGCGCGGGCTGAACGCGTAGCTTCGCAGCAGCGCACGGTGTTGACGCTGACCGCGGCAAGCGGCGGCCGCACCGCGCTCGCTTCGACGCTCTCCTTCAACCACACCGACAATCCGCGCCAGGTGAGCCCGCAACTGCCCGACAAGATCTTTCGCGACGAGGCTGGTGTGATCGAAACCATCACGTCGGGACCTTACGTCTTCACCATCGGTCCCGGCGATGCCGACGGCATCGACATGCGCGTCGTCGATCTGATCTTGCGCGCAGGAACCGGCTCGATCGACGAACGGGCGCGGCCGGCCGGCTATGCGCTGATGGGCGTCGGCCTGGTCGGGCTGGTGCTCTCTCTGGTCTTCGGGCGTGGTGGCAAGCCGCCGCAGAATCCCAACTTGCAGCCGCCACCGCCGCGCTGGGGTCGCGGCGGTTCGCAGAGGTGAGGGCGGCATGAATTATCGCCACGCCTATCACGCCGGCAATTTCGCCGACGTCGTCAAGCACACCGTGCTCTGCCGCCTGGTCGAATATCTCAAGCAGAAGGACAAGGCCTTCCGCGTCATCGACACCCACGCCGGCATCGGCCGCTACGACCTGGCCTCGGTGGAGGCCGGTAAGACCGGAGAGTGGCAGGGCGGCGTCGGCCGGCTGTTCGAGGCCACGCTCGAGCCTCAAGCGGCGACGCTCCTTCAGCCCTATCTGCAAGCGGTGCGCGCCGAAAATCCCGACGGCGGCCTCCGCCGCTATCCCGGCTCGCCGCTGGTCGTCAGGCGCCTCCTGCGCAAGCAGGACCGGCTGACGGCGATCGAATTGCACCAAGAGGACGCTGCGCGGCTCAAAGCCGTCTTTGCCGGCGATTTCCAGACGAGGGTGATCGAGCTCGATGGCTGGCTGGCGCTTGGCTCGCATCTGCCGCCGAAGGAGAAGCGCGGCCTGGTCCTCGTCGACCCGCCCTTCGAGGAGGAGGGCGAGTTTTCGCGTCTGGTCGAGAACCTGCGGCGGGCGCATCGCCGCTGGCCGGGCGGCATCTACGCGCTCTGGTACCCGATCAAGGACCGCAAGGCGGTCGCCGCCTTCCGCGCGGCGCTGCAGGAGACGGGCATTCCGAAACTGCTCGATATCGGCTTCGAGATCCGGCCGGCCTCGAGCGAGCCCAGCCTCGACGGCAGCGGCCTGGTGGTGGTCAACCCGCCCTTCACGCTGGAAGGCGAATTGCGGGTGTTGTTGCCGGCCTTGCATAGGGTACTTGCCGTCGAGCAGCCCTCGCGTTGGACGGTCGATTGGCTGGCCGGCGAATAAACCGCGGCCGCGCGAAGATTAAAGCTATGCCAGCGCCCTCGGTGTGATGCCGGTCAGCCGCCGGCTCTCGCGTATCAGATGCGCCTGGTCGGCATAGCCGGCCTCGATCGCCAGGACCGCGGTCGAGGCGTCGCCAGTCTTCTCGCGCAGGCGCCGGTAGCGGTGAAAGCGCAGGATGCGGTCGAGCGTCTTCGGGCCATAGCCGAAGGCGTCCTTGAAGCGGCGTCGCAGCGTCCGTTCGCTCAAATGCAGATGGCGCTGCAGGAACGGAACCAGCGGCGTTTCCGGCGGCAAGCCCTCATCGATGACGTCGAAGGCTCTGCCCATCAGCGGATCGAACGCATCGCGCCCTTCTGTATGCGCGCCGACGACATTTTCCAGTTGCCGCACCATGGCGGCTAGGTCGGGCGCGGCCCTGACGCGGTCCAACAGCTCTCGGACCCGCGTGCCCCATATCTCGCCGAGGTCGAGCCGCCCGCCGACGATCTCGCCGGCCGGCACCCCGAGCCAGCCGGCGGAAGCTCCCGGTCGGAAGCGGAAGCCGACGATCACCGACCCGGCCGGCGGCCTCTCGATCTGCGGCTCCTTGTCCGGTCCGGCGATGCGGAACCGGCCGTCGATCCATTGCAGGTCGATGGTCGCGTCCGGCGTGATGACGATCGGCGGGACGTCCTGCTCAGCCATGCGATGGACCCAGACGGCGGAAAAGGCGCTGGCCAGGCCCGCGGCGGCGGGCCGTTCCCGAAAGAAGCCGGTGGACTGGGCCAGTACCGCTTCCATGCTTTCTCCGATCTGCTCCGGCGGCGGATCGACGCGTCGGCCATTTTGGCCGAAATCTTCAATGCCGGCCGCTTCATCCGTGGCAAAACGAGTGCAACTTCACGGCGCTTCAGGCGCTTCCGTCAGACCGCATTCGTTCCCCGGACGTGGTCACGAATATAGAAAGGAGTGAGAGAAATGAAAGCTCGCATCACCGTCCTCACGCTTGGCGTCGACGATCTCGAAGCATCGCTCAAATTCTACCGCGACGGCCTGGGCCTGCCGACCGAAGGCATCATCGGCCGCGAGTTCGAGCACGGCGCCGTCGCCTTTTTCGAGCTTGCCGGCGGCTTGAAGTTCGCCATCTTCGAGCGATCGAGCATCGCCCACGACGCCACGGTGCCGCAAAGCGGCCGCAGCCCGACCGAACTCACCATCGGCCACAATGTGGCGAGCGAAGCCGAGGTCGATGCGGCGATGACCGAGGCTGTCAAGGCCGGCGCGCGCGTGGTCAAGCCGGCGCAGAAAACCTTCTGGGGCGGCTATGCCGGCTATTTCCAGGACCCGGACGATCATCTTTGGGAAGTCGTCTACAACCCCGCTTTCATCCCCAAGGATTGAGCAAAAAGCTCGCAGGAGAGCGACATGCCCATCGATACCATCCAGGCGATAGGCGCGCTTCTCATCGGCGGCGTGTTCGTCTTCGCCGGCATCGAGCACTTCCTGAAATTCAAAGCGATGCGCGACTATCTGGCGAGCCGGAAATTTCCGGCTCCCACCCTCATGCTGGCCGCCGGCTCGGCGCTCGAGATCGTCGCCGGCCTGATGCTCGCGCTGGGCATCGCGGTGCCTTTCGCCGCCGGCGCGCTCATCGTGTTCACGCTGGCGACCAACGTCATGCTGCTGCGCTTCTGGGCCTCCGAGGAGCAGGAGCGGCAGGTGCTGCGCAATGCCTTCCTTATCAACCTGGCCGTCATCGGCGGATTGCTGGTGTCTGGAACGGTCTGACACCGGGCGGCATCCGGAACGAGCTTTTGAGAAACCATTGCCTTCACAACCGCTTGACCGCCGCCAAGCGAATCCGCACAGTGCGCGCAACCGACCTTGAGAGGCTGTCATGACCCGCTTCGCTCATTCCGCCCTTGCCGCGCTGATTTCCCTTTTTACGCCCCTTGGTTTCAGCCAGGCGGCGCACGCCGCCGACCTTTCCGTCTATACCGAGGATGACGGCAGCGTCTGCGGCGAAAGCTGGGTGCTGAGCAAGATCACCGACCGCTTCACCTACCAGGTGCATCACGTTCCGCACCTTCCCGATGTCGCGATCACCGATTTTCACAACATCCACCAGCACCGCTACTTGCCGGCGAGCGACGAATGGCCGATCGGCCGCCGCTATTGCGGCGCCACCGTCAGCCTGTCCGATGGCCGCGACCGCACCATCTGGTACCTGATCGAGGAAGGCCAGGGCTTTGCCTCGATCGGTGACAATGTGGAGTTCTGCGTCTCGGGCTTCGACCGCTGGATGGTCTATAACGGCCGCTGCCGCGTTCTGCGGTAATATTTTTCTGGCCGGCAGACAGTTGAAGTAGGCGCTCTACGGCGCCCCCCTCTGGCCTGCCGGCATCTCCCCACGAGGGGAGATTAGCAGCTTCGCCGGACCCGCCTTCCTTCCGACGTTCGAGATTGGCGAAAGCCCGCGTGACATCTGATCTCCCCCCTTGTGGGGGAGATGCCCGGCAGGGCAGAGGGGGGCGCTGTCCCGCCGACCTATCCTTCGTTCTTGCTCTCAAACGTCTCCGCCAGCGGCCCGCGCAAGCAGCAGGGCGCGCTCCCTCTCATTGCCTGTCAGTTCGGCGGCGCGGTGGAATTCGGCCATGGCTTCCTCTGTTCGTCCGAGCTTTTCCAAGAGATCGCCGCGCACCGTCGGCAACAGATGCGAGTCCCTGAGCCGCGGCTCGTCTTGCAGCGCGTCGGCGACGGCGAGGCCCTGGGCCGGACCGAACGCCATGCCGACCGCCACCGCGCGGTTGACTTCGACGATGGGCGAGGGCGCCGCCAGCGCAAGGGCCTGGTAATAGGCGGCGATCGCGATCCAGTCGGTGTCGGCCATGCTAACCGCTCGGCCATGGCAGGCGGCGATCATCGCCTGCAGCAGATAAGGGCCGGGTGTCGGCGTGAGCGCCATCGCGCGATTGAGGCCGTCGAGACCGCGCCGGATCAGCGACCAGTTCCAGCGGCTGCGGTCCTGGTCGAGCAAAAGGATCGGATTGCCCGCTCTGTCGGTGCGGGCGGCAAAGCGCGAGGCGTTGAACTCCATCAAGGCGACCAACCCGAGCGCCTCCGGCTCTTCCGGCATCAGCGCCGCCAGCGAGCGGCCGAGGCGTAACGCCTCGCTGCAGAGATCGGCGCGCAGCCAGTCCAAGCCCGCCGAGGCCACATAGCCTTCGTTGAAGATCAGGTAGACCACTTCCAACACGGCGGCGAGACGCTCGCGCCGTTCTTCTCCGCGCGGTGTCTCGAACGCAATGCCGGCATCGCGCAGCGCCCGCTTGGCGCGCACGATGCGCTGGGCGACGGTGGTTTCGGGCACTAGGAAGGCGCGGGCGATCTCCGGCGTCGACAGCCCGCCCAACATTCGCAGGGCAAGCGCCGCGCGCTGCTCGGCCGGCAGCAGCGGATGGCAGGCGGTGAAGATCAGCCGCAACAGGTCGTCGTCGATGTCCTCGTCGAGCGCCGCCTCGATGTCGGGCACCTCGCGCTCCAACTCGGAGAGGTCGATCGCGAGCTCGCGGTGCTTGCCGTCGAGCATCACGGTGCGGCGCAGCCGGTCGAGCGCCCGGTTGGTGGCGACCCGCGTCAGCCAGGCGGCCGGGTTGCGCGGGATGCCGTCCCGCGGCCAGCGCTCCAGCGCCTGCAGGAAGGCATCCTGCACCACCTCCTCGGCCAGCCCGACATCGCGCAGATAGCGAGTGAGCCTGGCGGCGAGCTTCGGCTGCTCGATCCGCCAGACTGCTTCGACGGTTGCGGTCAACCCTTCAGCCCGCTGAAGCCTTCGGCCGCCTTCTGGACGTCCTCGGGGAAATCGCTCATTTCCTGGACGCGGCGGATCTCGATGACGTCATTTTCCCCGGCGGGGCAGCGGCGCGCCCATTCGATGGCCTCCTCGCGCGAGCGCACGTCGATCATCCAGTAGCCGCCGAGCACTTCCTTGACCTCCGCGAAGGGGCCGTCGGTGACGGCCGGCTTGCCGCCCTTGAAGCTGACCCGCGCGCCCGCGGACGGCGGATGTAGCCCGTCGAGCGCGAGCAGCACGCCGGCTCGCTTCAGCGCCTCATTGTATTTCATCATCTCCTCCACCGCCTTGGCGCTGGGCATTACGTCAGGAGCCGCGGTTGCATAGCCGCCGGGGATCATCAGCATCATGAAGCGCATGGGTATCTTCCTTTCGGTTGGGTTGCTTCGATCCTACGACGAGCGAGGCCCGGTGGAATCGACGGCGCCGCGAAAAATTAAGGCCGATCCGCCGCTGATGCGAAGGGCACCTGGGTCAGCCTCGGCACCTCAGGCTCCGACGCGGATGCAGCGAGCCCCTGAATTGACAAATAGGAAAGCCTCCTAAAAGAGACAGACCTGTCTCATCACGGTGATGGCATGACGTCCTCATCATTGTCGCGCAAACGCCAGCATGTCGTCGATACCGCCTATTCGCTGTTCAAGCGTGACGGCTTCCATGCCACCGGCGTCGACCGCATCATCGCCGAGGCTGGCATCGCATGCGCGCCCGCAAGCCGTTCTTCTGACGGACGGCGGCCTTGAACACCGGATGGTCGGGATCGCCGAACTCGGCGAGCGCGTGCGCGAACAGGCAGCCGTGGAAATCCGCATCGCGAAACCAGCGTTCGTGCCAGTCCAGGATCGTCGCGATCTTCGCCGCCGCCGTGTCCACCGTCGCCGCCAGCCGGTCGAGCTGGCGTTCGAAACGCGCCGCGCGATGCTCCAGCACCGCGACGATCAACTGGTCCTTCGCTGGGAAATGGCGGTACATCGTCGTCTTGGCGCTTTATCCTGGAAAGGAGCTGCCGCCGGAGCGGGCCGAGGAAGCCGCGGCGGCGTTGCTGATGCTGATCGAGGGCGCGACGCTGATGGCCCAGATGGGAGAGGCGGCCACCGCCATCGCCAACGCCCGCAGGGCGGCTTCCGCCATCCTCGCCGGCGCGCGGGTGCCGAAATGAACGCGACCGTCGTCGGGCTCGCGCTGTTCGCGGCCATCCTGCATGCCAGCTGGAACGCCTTTCTGCGGACCGGAGCCGATCGGCTATGGACGATTACCGTCATGAGCTTTTCGAGCGCTGCCGCGGCCGTTCCATTGGCGCTTTTCCATTCGCTGCCGGCGGCAGCCGCCTGGCCTTATGTCGTGCTCTCGGCCAGCCTTCAGGTTGGCTACAGCGTATTCCTGGTCGCCGCCTACCGCTATGGCGAACTGGGGCAGGTCTATCCGATCGTGCGCGGCAGCGTACCGCTGCTGGTCGCGCTTGGCGGCTTCCTGCTCGCCGGTCAGCAACTGACCACGCCGGAGCTCGTCGGCGTCGCGCTAGTCGCCTGCGGCATCATGGGCCTGTCGCTCGGGCGCGGCAGGGCCTCAGCGACGTCGATCCTCTACGCGCTCGCCACCGGCGCGATCATCGCGGCTTACGCGACCGTCGATGCCATCGGCGTGCGAGCCGCCGGCAACAGCGTCGCCTATACCGCCTGGGTGCTGCTGATCTATAGCGTCTTGCTATCAGCGACCTTTCTTGCTCTGCGCGGCAGGCTCGATGTCGACCTTCGCGCACCCGAAGCCTGGAAGGCATTGGGCGGCGGGCTGTTGGCGCTCCTGGCCTATGGCGCGGTGCTCGCTGCCTTCGCGCTGGGACCGGCGGGGCCGATCGCCGCGCTGCGCGAGACCAGCGTCGTCTTCGCTGCCTTCATCGGCCGGTTCTTCCTCGGCGAAGCGTTGACACCCCGACGTATCGGAGCCTGCGCCGTCGTTGCGCTCGGCGCGATCTGCCTCGGCTATCAGTCGTGACGGCGTCGGCTGCGGGATCGTGCCATCATCAAGTCCGCGCGCCCTGGCCGGAAAGATAGGCACAGATCAGCTCGCCGAGTTGCTTGTGCAGTTCCGGCGCATCGAGCATGTTGCGGCGCGCCGCATTGTGGATCACGCCCTCGACGGCGGAGGAGAGCACCCGCGCCACGGTCTCGGTGTCCTTCAGGCGCCGGCGATATTGCGCGACGGCCGCCGCATAATGCTCGAGGTAGCGGGCCTGGAACGAGGCGTGCGCGGCGCGCGAGCCGCGGTCGCCCGGCGCCTCGTCGAGCAGCACCTGATGCAGCGTCGGGTGGATGCTGTGCGCGGCGATCATGCCGCGCACCAGCTCGCGCGCGAACTGCCTGAGCGGCTTCTTCTCGGCCGCGGCTTCGCGGATGACCGACAGCACATGGTCGAAGTGGCGGCGCCGGATCGCATCGATCAGAGCGAGCTTGTCGGGGAAATACTGATAGAGCGAGCCGATGCTCACGCCCGCGGCCTCGGCCACCTTGTTGGTGCTGAAGCCCGCCCAGCCGATCTCGCTCAGAACGCGAGCACCTGCTTCAATGATCGCCTCGACGGTGGCGACCGAGCGCGCCTGGCGCGGCTCCTTGCGCATGCGTGGAGCTGGCTTTGCGATGCGAGTAGACATCCGGACCGGGTCTCCCGAGAATATAAGCAAGATACTCACATTTATCTCGACTGCAAACGGAGCCCAAAGATGAGTGCCGCGACGCTGCTGCGCAGCCTGCTCGCCTACCAGACCTGGGCCAATGACGAGCTCTTGGAAAAACTCGCCGGTCGTCTCGACCCGCGCCGCAATGGGGTGGAACACCGCGCCGCGTTGAGGCTGATGAACCACATCCATGTCGTGTCGCGGATATTTGCCGCGCACCTCACGGGCGTTGCGCACGGCTATGCGAGCGACAACACCGAGGAGACGCCGGAGCCGGCTGAGCTGCGCGCCGCCATGGCGGAAAGCGACCGCTGGTATCTCGACTATCTCGAAACCGTTTCGGAGCAACAGCTTGCGGAACCGGTCGCCTTTACTTTCACCGACGGCGACAAGGGTTGCATGACCAGGCAGGAGATGCTGACCCATGTCGTCCTGCACGGCAGCTATCACCGCGGTGAGATCGGCCGGATGCTTGCCGCTATCGCGGTCACGCCGCCTTGGGACACCTATGCCGTCCATCTGCATCAGGTGGAGCCTTCGCGTCGCCTCCACTGCGAGCCAGGGCCGCTCGATGCTTGATGCGACGGTTACAAGAATGCGAGCAATAAGCTCATTTTCGAGCCGACAAAATTTGTCACGGCTCTGGCTCGGTTCTGTTGCAACCTGACCTGTAGATCTTTGTGCTGGACAAGATGAAACCGTCCTCGCACAACTTCTTCTACATTATGAGCAGTGCGCTCACATTCAACTCTCTGCCCAGCGCGAACATGTCTGGATGATCGGGCGATAGAGAGCGTCGGGAATGCTCGTGGATGCAGTTTCACTTCGACAGACAAAGATTCGCTGTCGTTTTTTGCGTCATTACCCTTGTCAGCGCGCCTTGCGTAACCAAAATTCAATAACTGAAAATCATTGTGTTGCTTCGCTGGCTAGATAGCCGCGAGTCAGATATGCATGAGCACGCCGGGTCACTCACGACCATCGGCAAAACGCAAGGGGCATCGCATGGCAAAGACGACAACCAAGGCGCCGGCGGCGAAAGCGCCGGCAAAGAAGCCGGCAGCTAAGGCTGCCACGAAACCTGCAGTGAAGAAGGCAGCAGCACCCAAGGCAGCCGCCAAGGCTCCGGCCAAGGCCGCGGCAAAACCCGCCGCCAAGAAGCCGGCCGCCAAGGTCGCGACGAAGCCCGCCGCCAAGGCAGTAGCCAAGGCTCCGGCCAAGAAGCCGGCCGCCAAGCCTGCCGCCAAGCCTGCCGCGAAGGCAGCGGCAAAGCCCGCCGCCAAGGCTCCGATGAAAGCCGCCGCCGCCAAGTCGACGGCAGCTGTGAAGAAAGCGCCGGCAAAGAAGGCGCCTGCCAAGAAGTAATCGCGTAGCTTCGCGCGCGAACCGACAGGTGAGGGCGGGTGCCATTGAGGTGCCCCTCTCGCCAGTTCGGCGTGATGGCGGGCGAGGTTGGGGCGCACGCTCCTGAAGCTCCTGGAATTTTGCCATCCGGCAAACTTCCGGGAGCTTTTTTGTTGCGGCGGCAAGAGCAGATCGACACGATCGTTCCGATTGCCGGGCGAGGTTCCTGTTTTCGCTGCGCCACGTCGAATCCGCGACAACCAAAGGAAGAGGCGATTGCTCATGGCTCTGGAGCTTGCAGTTCGTCGGGCTAGCGACGACGAGGCGGACGCGGTGAGCCGGGTGATCGTGGCCGCTCTGCGGGAAACCAACGCCAGGGATTACGCGCCGGACATCATTGCCCGTGTGGAACAAAGCTTCAGCCCGTCGGCGATGCTGCAGTTCTTCAGGAAACGTCAGGTCGTCGTCGCCATCGTCGGCAACCAGGTCGTAGGAACCGCGAGTCTGGACGGAGCGACGGTCCGCTCCGTGTTCGTCGATCCTGCATTTCAAAGCCGTGGCATCGGCAGGCGGCTGATGGCGGAGGTTGAGGAAGCAGCGTGGGCCGACGGCGTGAAAGTCCTGACGGTGCCTTCCTCGGTCACCGCCGAACCGTTTTATTCCAAGCTCGGTTTTCGAGCGGTCCGCGACAGCTTCCATGGCGACGAACGAACCATCATCATGGAGCGATCCCTGAGGTAGCGGCAGCGGGACGTGCCTGCTTGGCCAAGCTTCTGTCGGGCTGGCGGCAAGGTTTGGCGGTGCTGGCCTTTGCCGTGGCTAGGGCATTCGGTCAACAGTGCGCGCACACAACTGGGAAACCGTTCATGCCGAAGCTGCTCTACGCCTCTACGTCACCCTACAGCTCGAAGGTCCGCATGGCGGCCGCCTATGCCGGCATCGCCGTCGACCTCGTGCCGGTCAAGACCGAGGACAAGCCGTCTGAGCTGATATCGGCCAATCCGCTGGGCAAGATCCCGGTGCTGGTGCTGGAGGACGGCCGCTCGATCCACGACAGCCGTGCCATCACCCAGCATCTCAACCGGCTGTCGAAGAATGCGCTCTTCCCGCGCAATCCGGACAAGCGGCTCGAGGCCGAAGTGCTGGAGGCGCTGGCCGACGGCATCTGCGACTGCGCGCTGTCGATGGTCTATGAAAGGCGCACGCGCCCTGACACCATGGTCTATCAGCCCTGGCTCGACCGTCAGTGGGCGAAGATCACCACCGCGCTCGACCTTCTCAACGCCAATCCGCCGAAACTGCCGAAGAAGATCACCGCCGGCCAGATGGCGTTGCGCGCCGCCCTCGGCTATCTCGCACTGCGCTTCGGCGGGCAGTGGGAGAAGGGCCGCGGCCGGCTGACCCGTTGGGCCGCCCGCTTCGACGAGAAGTTTCCGGAGCTGAAGGGATGCGTGCCGGGGTGAAGGCGCCTCTTCCTTCTCCCCTTGTGGGAGAAGGTGGATCGGCGCGCTAGCGCCGAGACGGATGAGGGGTGTTGGCCGGAGTGAGGCATCGGCGAACCTGACATCGCGGCGGAATGCTGACGAAGGTATGTGTCAAGCTGGAGCACCCCTCATCCGTCCGAGCTTCGCTCGGCCACCTTCTCCCACAAGGCGAGAAGGGGAGGCGGGCTTGAACCGCCACCCGCTTCCGTGCTTGCCTGTCTCCCGCAGTCGCGGAGGCTGTGAGCATGGCGAAGTCAGTCACCAAAACCAGCGCCGTCGACTCCATGGTCGAGCGCCTGCGCGCGGCGCTTGGCTCGCGCGCCTTCACGGAACAAAAAATGTTCGGCGGCACCTGCTTCATGATCAACGGCAACATGCTGATCGGCACCTCGAAGCGAGGCTTGCTGGTGCGCGTCGGCAAGGAGGCGCATGGCGAGGCCGCCGCCCGTCCGCACGCGCGGCCGATGGAAATGGGCGGGCGCTCGATGGAAGGCTATGTCCATGTCGCGCCGGAGGGCACCGCGACGGATGCCGATCTCCGGGGCTGGCTCGACCGCGCGCTGGCTTTCGTCGAGACTTTGCCGCCGAAGGTCAAATCCGCCAAGGTCGCAAAGAAGCGCGCGTAAGCCGCTGGCTCACCACTTTCTGGACCGTGATATGTCAGTATTTGTTGAACTGGCTTGAGGAACGCACGGCCAGGGGGGAAGCAATGGTACTCGATGGACATTGCATGTGCGGGGCCGTGACCTGGACCTATTCGGGCGATGTCACCCGCAACCTGGTCTGTAACTGTGCCGACTGTCAGCGGGCGACATCCGCTCCCTTCACGGCCTTCCTGGGCATGAGGCCGGAGCAACTGAGATGGACCGGTGACATCAGACACTATGAAAGCAGCCCGAACGCGTTTCGCGGGTTCTGCTCATCCTGCGGCACGAGGCTCTACTTCCGCTCCGACAAATGGCCCCACGAGGTCCATGTCCATGCTGCCACGCTGACCGACCCGGACGAATACCAGCCGCACGCGCAAGTCTTCATATGCTCGCGGGCGAAATGGCTCAACCGGTTGCAGTCGATCCCGGTCCATGAGGGTTTCCAGCAGAATCCGGCGGACTAGCCTCTGCGGAGAGGTTCTGGCTAGTCGGTGGCAGTTGCCGCGTTGGCGCGAAGGCACAAAAAAAAGCCGGGCGCGAGGCCCGGCTTTTCCGTGTCGTGGCTTGGACGACTTAGAACTTCATACCGACGCCGAAGGTGACGCGGTTGTCCTTCGACTTGACGTTGCCGAGGGCGCCAAAATCCTTGTCGCCGTAGTCGGTGTAGCGGTACTCGACACGGCCGAACACATTGTCCGTAATCTTGATGTCGGTGCCGACACCGGCCGTCCAGCCGAGCATCGCCTTGCTTTCGTCGGTAGCGGTGACGCTATCCGTGATCTTCTGGTTCTTGGCGGCGAGACCGCCGGTGCCATAGAGCAGGATCTCGGGGGTCACGGAATAACCGAGACGAGCGCGCAGCGAGCCTTCGAGGCCGCCTTTGGCCTCGATGCCGGCGCTGTCGCCCTTGACGCCATTGTAGCCGATATCGGCTTCAGCGCCGTAGACGAAGTTCTCCTGCTGCCACTGATAGCCGCCGAAGACTCCGCCGATAAAGCCCTTCGTCTTCACGTTGACGCCGGCGTCGCGGGCGTCGGCATGGCCGCTGAAGCCGTAGCCGAGGCTGATACCGGCATAGGGGCCGGCCCAGGAGGCTACGGGAAGTTCGGCAACCGGGGCGGGGGCCGGCGGCTCTTCCGAAACGACGTCCGCGGCATAGGCGGTACCGCCGAGGGCGAAGAGCCCGAGCGCAACCGCCAGCGGCCGCGCAAACTTGAGATTGGCTTGCATTGTTGTTTACTCCTTAAGCCACAAGACACTAGGCTTTTTATGTTCATGAATGCCCCGGCCCGTCCGGGGGGATAAACGGGCCTGGCGCTCAACGGTTCCAAATGTCGTGCTGAAATACGGCTGAAGCGAACCTGAACTTGGGTCATTCCCTGGCGCGAATAAGGCTGAAAGGTGACGTTGCATCTCCGCAACAGCGAATGTCAGCAGGCTAATCATGTTGCGCTGCACACCGCTTGGTTCAAGGGGTCCAGCGACATATATTACACTGTGAGAAGCCCCGAATCCGGACCGGCAAGCGTGCGCACGGGCCGCTTCGCCACATTCCCGCCCCAGGTGGAAATGGCATTTAACGCTTGGCCCGTCATATTGTGCCGGCTTCCCGGAATCTTGAAAGCCGATTGAGGATTGACAACATGAATGAAGCCGCTGGCGTGGCGGTGGTGACGGGTGGAGCGAGAAGGATCGGCAAGGCGATCGTCGAGGATCTGGCCGCGCACGGCTTTGCCGTCGCCATCCACGCCAACCGTTCCGGAGCCGAGGCCGAGACACTGGCCAGCCGCATCAGAGAGAAGGGCGGCCGCGCCGCCGTGGTTGCCGCCGACCTCACCGACATGGACGCGGTCGGGGATCTCGTCGGCCGTTCCGAGGCCGCCCTTGGCCCGGTCACGCTGCTCGTCAACAATGCCTCTTTGTTCGTTGACGACCGGGTCGAGGATTTCGACTGGCAGGCCTGGGACCGCCACTTCGCCATCCATGTGAAGACGCCGGCTCTGCTGGCGCAGAATTTTGCCCGTGCCTTGCCGGAAGGCGCCGACGGACTGATCGTCAACATCATCGATCAGCGTGTCTGGCGGCCGACGCCGCGCTATTTCTCCTATGCGCTGTCGAAGTCGGCGCTGTGGACGCAGACCCAGATGCTGGCGCAGGCGCTGGGGCCCCGCATCCGCGTCAACGCCATCGGCCCCGGCCCGACGCTGAAGAACAAGCGCCAGGACGACGATGATTTCGGCAAGCAGGTCGAAGGCCTGATCCTGAAGCGCGGACCGCAATTGCCGGAATTCGGCGCCACCATCCGCTATCTCTGGGAAGCGCGCTCGGTGACCGGCCAGATGATCGCGCTCGACGGCGGCCAGCATCTTGCATGGCAGACGCCCGATGTGACAGGCATGGTGGAATGAGTCCCACAGCCAAAAGAAACGGCGCCGCCGACGATCTGCCGCCCGATGTCGACCCCGATATAGACATCGAGGACGAGGCGGCGGAGGAGATCGTCGAGCCGGAAGCCGCTCCCAGCGGTCCCGATGTCGCCTTCACCGCGATCGACTGGACGCCGCATGCCGGCGACGCCGACGGCATGGTCGGCGCCGAGGTGATCCAGACCGTCGTTAAGCGGCTGCCAAATCAGCCGGGCGTCTACCGTATGATGAACGCTGCCGGCGACGTGCTCTATGTCGGCAAGGCGCGCAGCCTGAAGAAGCGCGTCACCAACTATGCGCAAGGGCGCTTCCACACCGCGCGCATCGGCCGCATGGTGCGCGAGACAGCGACGATGGAATTCGTCGTCACCCGCACCGAGATCGAGGCGCTGCTGCTCGAGGCGAACCTCATTAAGCGGCTCAGGCCCCGCTTCAACGTCTTGATGCGGGACGACAAGTCGTTCCCTTACATCCTGCTTACCGGCGACCATGTCTCGCCCGGCATCTACAAGCATCGCGGCGCGCGCTCGCGCAAGGGCGACTATTTCGGTCCCTTCGCTTCCGCCGGCGCGGTCGGCCGCACCATCAATTCGCTGCAGCGCGCCTTCCTGCTGCGGAGCTGCACGGACTCCTTCTACGAGAACCGCACTCGGCCCTGCCTGCTCTACCAGATCAAGCGCTGCTCCGGTCCTTGCACCGGCGAGATCTCGCACCAGGGCTATGCCGAGCTGGTCGCCGAGGCGAAGGATTTTCTCTCGGGCCGCAGCCAGAAGGTGAAGACCGAGATTTCGGCCGCCATGCAGCAGGCCTCGGAAGAGCTCGATTTCGAGCGCGCCGCCATCTACCGCGATCGTCTCGCGGCGCTTTCGCATGTGCAGGCGCATCAGGGCATCAACCCGCAGACGGTCGAGGAGGCGGACGTTTTCGCCATCCACCAGGAAGGCGGCCAGACCTGCATCCAGGTCTTCTTCTTCCGCACCGGCCAGAACTGGGGCAACCGCGCCTATTTCCCCAAGGCCGATCCGGCGCTGGAGCCGGCCGAGGTGCTGGGCTCGTTCCTGGCGCAGTTCTACGATGACAAGCTGCCGGCACGGACGCTGCTTCTCTCTCAAGCCGTGCAGGAGCAGGAGCTGCTCGCCGAGGCGCTCTCCACCCGCGCCGGCCGCAGGGTAGCGATCTCGGTGCCGCAGCGCGGCGAGAAGAAAGATCTGACCGACCACGCACTGCAGAACGCCCGCGAGGCGCTCGGCCGCAGGCTGGCGGAAACCTCGACGCAGGCGCGGCTGCTCACCGGCTTTGCCGAGACCTTCGGCCTGGAAAAGCCGCCGGTGCGCATCGAGGTCTACGACAACTCGCACATCATGGGCACCAACGCGGTCGGCGCCATGGTCGTCGCCGGGCCGGAAGGTTTCGTGAAGAACCAGTACCGCAAGTTCAATATCCGCTCGACCGAGATCACTCCGGGCGACGATTTCGGCATGATGCGCGAGGTGATGGAGCGGCGCTTCTCACGGTTGCTCAGGGAGCACGGCGACACCAAATCGTCAGGCGCGGCGGTCGCGGAGGCCGAGGACGATGCGAGCGAGGACCTTGTCGAAGGCAATGGCAGCTTCCCGGCTTGGCCGGATGTCATCCTCATCGACGGCGGCCAGGGCCAGATGACGGCGGTGCGCAAGATCCTGTCCGATCTCGGCATCGAGGACCGTGTCGTCGCCATCGGCATCGCCAAGGGTCCCGACCGCGACGCCGGGCGCGAGCGCTTCTTCGTCAAGGGCAGGGACTCCTTCATGCTACCGGTGCGCGACCCTGTGCTCTATTTCGTCCAGCGCCTGCGCGACGAGGTGCACCGCTTCGCCATCGGCTCACATCGCGCCCGCCGCAAGAAGGAGATGGTCAAGAGTCCGCTCGATGAGATCGCCGGCATCGGCCCCGGCCGCAAGCGAGCGCTACTCCACCATTTCGGCACCGCCAAGGCGGTCAGCCGCGCCGCGGTCGAGGACCTGGTCAAGGTCGACGGCATTTCCGAGCATGTGGCGAAGCTGGTCTACAACCATTTTCATGACAGCTGACCATTCTTGCGCCTATTTTCAGGCGACCAATCGAATCTCGCCTGTTGACCCCCCACATTGGCTTCTGATTTGAGTACGCAGGCGGAGAAGAGTTCCCGATCAGACATGGCCCAGCGCGCTTTCAACCTGCCGAACATCCTCACCTACGCCCGCATCGTCGCGGTGCCGCTGGTGGTGCTGTGCTTTTTCCTCGAAGGCCATCTTAAGTCGTCCGACTTCGCCCGCTGGTCGGCGCTGGTCATTTTCCTGCTCGCCTCCATCACCGACTATTTCGACGGCTATTTCGCGCGCGCCTGGCAGCAGACCTCCAACATCGGCAAGATGCTGGACCCGATCGCCGACAAGCTCCTGGTCGCGACCTGCCTGCTTTTGCTTGCCGCCGATACCGACCGCCACGCAGGCATCGCCGGCTGGTCGCTCTGGGCGGCGATCATCATCCTGTGCCGCGAGATCCTGGTCTCGGGCCTGCGCGAATATCTGGCCGCGCTGAAAGTGTCAGTGCCGGTGACGCAGCTCGCCAAATGGAAGACCACCATCCAGATGGTCGCCATCGCCTTCCTGCTCGTCGGTCCGGCCGGCGACAAGATCTTCCCGCTGACCACCCAGATCGGCCTGGTGCTGCTGTGGATCGCGGCGCTCGTCACCCTCTACACCGGCTACGATTATTTCCGCGCCGGCCTGAAGCATATCATGGACGAGTGAGGGCAGGCGGATGTCGACGAAACTCATTTATTTCGCCTGGGTGCGCGAGCGGATCGGCAAGCCGGAAGAGGATGTCGAGCTGCCGGCCGGCATCGAGACGGTCGCCGACCTTTTGCGCTGGCTGAAGTCGCGCGGCGCGGAATACGAAAACGCGCTGCAATATCCGGACGTCATCCGCGTCGCCATCAACCAGGAACATGTTGGCCATCGCGAAAAAATCGCGGGCGCGAGGGAGATCGCGCTGTTTCCGCCGATGACCGGGGGCTGAGATGGCGGACGCCGTCGTGCCGGCCATCCGCGTCCAGCGCGAGGATTTCGACGTCGCCGCCGAGATCGCCGCCCTGACGAAGGGCCGCGCCGACATCGGCGCCGTAGTCACCTTCTCCGGCCTCTGCCGCGACGAGGAGGGCGCGCTCGCGGCCCTCGAACTCGAGCATTATCCCGGCATGGCCGAGGCTGAGATCGGCCGCATCGCCGCCGAGGCGACCGAGCGCTGGCCATTGCAGGGACTCGCCGTCATCCACCGCCATGGCAAGATCGCGCCCGGCGAGAACATCGTGCTGGTTGCGGCCGCCTCCGCGCACCGGCAGGCGGCCTTCGAGGCGGCGAATTTCCTGATGGACTACCTGAAGTCGCGCGCCCCCTTCTGGAAGAAGGAGCATCGCGCCGACGGCTCCGAGGGCGGCTGGGTCGAGGCCAAGGAGGCCGACGACGAGGCAGCCGACCGCTGGAAGGCATCAGACCGGTAAATTCCGGTCGTGGTCATTGATTGACCGCAATCCTTCCCGAGCTTGCAAATCGGTTTGATTTGCTTGGCGGAGCAGGGTCATGCTGGACAGGATAGCGGAATTCTTCATCTTCGGCCTGGTGCCGCTGGTGGTCGGCGTGCTTGCCGTGCCGGAGCTCACCAGTGCCGCCGAAAAGACGATTGCCGGCGAAGTGACCTATCGCGAGCGCATTGCGCTGCCGCCCAATGCCGTGCTTTCGGTCGAGCTCGCCGACGTCTCGCTGGCCGACGCGCCGGCGACGATCATCGGCCAGCACAAGATCGTGCCGGCCGGCCAGGTGCCGATCAAGTTCGAGATCGGCTTCGATCCCAAGGCGGTTCTGCCCGGCAGGACCTATGCGCTGCAGGCCCGCATCACCGTCGACGGCCGGCTGCTGTTCATCACCGACACGCGCCATCAGGTCGATCCGCTGGATGGCAAGCCGCAAATCCTCGTGCTGAAGATGGCCGCGCCCGCCACCGAACCAGATACCGCGGCGCTCTACGGCCAAAGCTGGCTCATAGAGTATATCGACGGCATCGGTGTCATCGCCGAACCGCAGGCGACGTTCCGCGTCAGCGAAGCCGGCAAGGCGGGCGGCAAGGGACCTTGCAACAGCTACTTTGCTACCGCCAAGGTCGATGGCGACAAGATCGCCATCGGCGACATCGGCTCGACCAAGATGGCCTGCGCGCCGGATGTGATGGCGCAGGAGAAGGCGCTGTTCGACGCGCTCGGCAAGGCGGCGTCATACCATGTCGACGCCGGCAAGCTCCTCATCGCCGACAAGGACGACCGCGTGATCCTGCGCTTCAACGCCGCGAGCTGAGGTCGCGACGGACGCTTGAGGCGCCTGCGCGAAGGATCGCGACGCAGCATCTCGCGTCGGCACCGGGAATAATCCGCACCGCAGAGGCGTTGACTTTCCCATAAGGCGGGCAGGCAAAAGGGACGATGTCCCTTCACTGAAGCCGCCAGACCGAATGCGCGGCTCGATCTGGCCACTCAAAGGAGACCAGATATGAAAACACACGCGCTCATCCTTGCCGCCGCCGGTGTATCGCTGATTGCCTTCGCCGGCTTTGCCAGGGCGGACGATCATCTGTTCAATGCCACCGAGCATGGCCTCAGCCTCGACAGCCAGCCCTACCAGACCAACAAGGCGGGCCATAGCGGCGACCTCGCGCCCGGGCAGGGCAGTCCGTTCACCGGCGAGGAGACCAAGACGCCGGCCACGGACACCGACGCGGCGAACGATCATGCGAATGTGAAAGAGCGCCAAGCGAAGTAACATCGGCCCGCCGCGAGGGGCGGCGGGTTTCGCTTTCATGCGCTGAGGAGACTGCTGGGCGAGCTGTGGGACACACCGCTCATCCACTGAAACTGCAGCGCTAACGCGTGTGGAAACGGATTCAGGCGACGCGCTTTAAGTCTTTGTTTTGATGCATGTCGTTCCCCCAAAAACCGCTGCGCACTTTTGGGCGACATGCATTAGCGGGGAGCGGTTCCGGGCGTCGAGCAGTCGAACGTCAGGGTCCCCGGTCTAGCATAGGAAGCGAGCCTGGGCCGCGCGGGCTGGCCGGCGATCTCGAGAAGCAGCTTTCGGCGGATCGCGACTTCGAACATGGCGAGATCGTTGATTCCGATCACGAATGCGTCCGGCCCGCCTATCACGCAATGCTCGTAGTAGAGCGAGAGATACTGCCCGCCAAAGGATTGAAAGCCGTTGGCGCCGCCATACGGCAGCGATACCGGCAGACCGTTGATGGTGATACCCAGGCCTGTCAGCATATCCCGCATCGGCCCGACCGGCGGACCGGCATTGTTCGGGCCATCGCCCGATATGTCGATCACTCGGCGCTCAGCCGCCGCTTGGCTGTGCGCCAAAAGGCCGGCCGCCGCCAGGAGCCCGCCGGAAATCGACGTGCCGGCCTCCGCGACAATCGGCTTCGTGGCGAGGGTGTCGGCGAAGCGCTTGGCTTCCTCCGGACTGCCGACGATTGTCCACGGCATGAGGACGGTCTGATGCCTCGGCCCAGCCCATTCAAGGTAAGAAACCGCGATCGCACCGTTCGCGCCCGATCCAATCGCCTTTGCGATGTCGGGGTGGCGGAATGCGCTGACATAACCGTCGCGTTGAACCCGCTGCTCGGCGAGACTCATCGAGGAAGAGACGTCGACGGCGAGGACCAGTTCGAGGTCGACGCCCGGTTTTCGGAGCCCGCCGGCTGCTATTGGCGAGCAGGGGCTGCTGGCGAGGAGCGCCAGTGCCAAGAGACATGATGGTCCTGCCGGCCCCGATCTCTCGGGCGGGGCGCGTCTATTCTTCCAGCCAAGCATTGCTGCCATCCGACGTGGCGCGGCGTCTTGCGGTTTCGGCAATCCAAAAAGGAAATCTGCGCTGGTAGACGAAAGCGCGCTTCACCCGAACGGGTGAGGGGCATCAGTCAGGGTCTTGAAGGCACTCGCAAGCGCGACAGCAGCGCCGCGAGCTCGGCCTGGCGATGCGTTCCCGTTTTGACGAGGATGGCCCTGAGCTGGGTTCGGGCGGTTTCGCGGCCGACCGCCAATCGCTCGCTCGCCGCCGCGATCCCGTCGCCAGTGGCGAGGCTGGAAGCCAGTCGCGCTTCAGCCGCGGTCAGTTGGAAAGCATGCCGGAGCAACGATGCCGGCGGCGCCCATTCGCTGACAAGATCAGTGAAGCAGAGCAGAAAGTCGCCCCCGTTGAACAGATCGCGCACGAATGACGTCATCGGCACGACCTCGGCCAGCAGCCAGAACGATCCGTTACGGGTGACGACAGCCGGCTCGGTCTGGAACGCTTCGTCACGCGCGCTCGAAACGGCCGCGCCAATCATGCGCTGCAGGCGGGAATCGCTCTCCCGGTCGGCTGCATGGATGCAGCTGTGGCGGATCATCAGGCCGGACCCGAACAGGGCATCTGCATGGCCGTTGGAGCGCGTCACGCGGCCGCGGCAGTCGAGCAGCGTCGCAGCGCAATTAAACTGGTCGAGCACGGCCAGTGCCGGGTCGAGCGAAACATGCCAGATCTTCTCGGCCAGACTGATGATGCGGGCCAGGTCCGGCGCCACGCGCAGGAACTGATCGGCCTCGGACATGTCAAAAGGACACCCCTTTTTGGCATCGCGGTACATCGACAGCACCCATTTGCGTCGCTTGACCGGGAAAACTACGGCGGCCCACAACTCGCGATGCCCCGGACGGGCTATCTCCTGATAATAGGGCAGGAGCCTTCTTTCCTCCGGCGTGGAGATTTCGTCTTCGACGGTGAAGTAGGGCGCCGGTTTCGGCAGCCGCGGCTCCCTTTCCGGATGCGGGTCGGGCGCGTCTCGGGCGTTCTCGACCCAGAGCTCCGTGAATTCAGCGTGTTCCAGTGAGTCCGGCGTTGGTCTGGTTCGCTTGCGTTGATCGCTGCGGAACGGATGCGTGTTATCGTGAGTGCGGATAGCGCAACTCGTCACGCCCAGGGAATCGGCCAGGTTTTGCAAGGCCCGCGGCCACCGCCCGAATTCGAAGACGGCGTCGTAGCAATCCTCGATCGCGGACGCGATTCCCCGGTTGGCAGCCATTCGAACTGACCTTCGTGATGGATGGGCTAACGCCCTTCCATATTAGCACAAGCTTGCAGATGCGAAAAATCACAAGCAAACAAGGCGATGAAGCGATGGCCGGAATCAAACTGCGAGCCTTCTCGTGAGCGTGTGGCGAGGCGAGTCCTTGGTAACTCCGTTGCGAATTCATGGCATTGCCGTTTCGATCCGCCCGCCAATTCCCTCCAGCCGATTGACCGGAATTTTGGAAGAACCTAATTTGCCGATGCCAAAATGGGGATGGGGTTCCCCCGAAACCGCCCTTTGGGCTGATGACTCCTGCCAGGCGTGCATTCGCGCGGCAGGATTTGTTTTTTCTGCTCGCATCATGCCTCCTTGGTGACGCGATTCCCGCGACGGGGTCGCATTTGGAAAGGCATGAAGCGATGACCCTTGCGGCCTGCGCCTTGGTCCTGATCGGCGGTTTCCTCGGCGGCATTTCCCGCTTCTTCCTGTCGGGCCTTGTCGGCCGCAGCGTCGGCGAGACTTTTCCCTGGGGCACGCTCGTGATCAATGTCACTGGCGCGCTGGCTATCGGCGCGTTCGCCGGCGCGGCGCGGGCGGTCGGCGGCTTCTTTTCCGCCGAACTCGTGCGTGACCTGATCGTGGTCGGCCTGTTCGGCGGCTACACCACGGTTTCGTCCTTCTGCCTGCAGACGCTGAACCTGGCGCTCGACGGCGAGCGGCGGCTCGCCGTCTTCAACACCGTCGCCTCGGCGGCGCTCTGCGTGCTTGCCGTCACGCTCGGCTTTTGGGCTGTCGTGCGGATGGCAGGGTAGGGCGTCATGTCCGGAAACGACAGACAGACGGCCCTGCGGCTTTATCTGGCAGTCGGCTGCGGCGCGGCCATCGGTTCGCTGGCGCGCTTCCTGTCCGGCTATGTCATCGTCTCGCTGCTGGGCTTGAGCGCGCTTTACGCAACCGCCTTCGTCAATGTCGTCGGCTCCTGGGTCATCATGTTCTTCGCCACGCTGACCCGGCCGGACGGACGCCTGATGGTCGGCCCGGCCGGCCGCCAGTTCGTCACCGGCGGCTTCTGCGGCGGCCTCACCACCTTTTCGGCCATGAGCCTCGACACCTTCATCCTGCTTTTCGAGGGCGACCTCGGCCTCGCCACGACCTATCTTGTCAGTGTGGTGGTGCTGTCGCTTGCTTCGGCCTGGCTCGGCTATCTCGTGGCGGCCAGGTTCAACCGCTTGCCGATCACCAGGTGATCAGGGAGGAGAACATGGAACTTCCCAGCCAATGCGTACTGCTCAGGATCTTCTTTGGTGAGGACGACAGGGCGGCCGACGGCACGCCGCTGCACGAGGCGATCGTCATCAAGGCACGTGAAACCGGCATGGCGGGCGCGACCGTGCTCAGGGGGCCGCTCGGCTTCGGCCGTTCGAGCGTGCTCCATACCGCCAAGATCCTGCGGCTGTCGCAGGACCTGCCCATCGTCGTCGAGATCGTCGATGCGCCGGAGAAGATCGATGCGCTGATCCCTCAGATCAAGGCGCTGACCAACAGCTGCCTGATCACCAGGGAGAAGGTCGAGGTTATCCGCTACGGCGACGGGGATTGAACCCGACTGACCATTCCATCAGCCATGGCGAAGACGGCGACCAATCGTGTCTTCGTCGAAAATACCGGCCGAAAACAGCCTCATGGCCTGGACCGCCAGCTCCGATGCCTCCGGGGTGCCGGGGATAATGCCCCGCTCTTCGCAGACCTGGTCATAGATACGCTTCAACAAGACGAGATCGTCCGGATACGCGACGCCGCTTTTGGAAACATGGTGACTGGTCATGCTTCCCTCCTACTCACGGGCGGAAGCGCGATGGTCGCTCACAGCCGGCGACGCCCTTGTCATCTGTCGCCGATCAGCTTCACGTAGGGCGCCTTTGCCTGCCCGCCCAGCCCATTGCGACAAAAAAGGCCGCCCTGGGCCGCCTTCATTACAAAGCCGAAACTTCCGGCTCAGCCGACGATCTCGGTATCGGAGAACCAGTAGCGGATCTCCTGCGCGGCTGTTTCCGGCGCGTCCGAACCGTGCACCGAATTCTCGCCGATCGACAGCGCATGCACCTTGCGGATGGTGCCCTCGGCGGCGTTGGCCGGGTTGGTGGCGCCCATCACATCGCGGTTCTTGGCAATGGCGTTTTCGCCCTCCAGCACCTGCACGATTGTCGGGCCCGACGACATGAACTCGACGAGCTCGCCGAAGAACGGGCGATCCTTGTGGACGGCGTAGAAGCCTTCGGCCTCGCGGCGGCTCATCCACACGCGGCGCGACGCCACGACGCGCAGGCCCGCGTCCTCCAGCATCTTGGTGATGGCGCCGGTCAGATTGCGCTTGGTCGCGTCGGGCTTGATCATAGAGAAGGTGCGTTCGATCGCCATTGGGTCGTCCTTGTTCTGGGAATGGAAATTGGAGTGGCGGGCTCTATACAAGCCGCTTGGCGGCTTGCCAAGGGGAGGCGGCTTGCCTCGCCTGCTCTGGCCAAAGCCTGCTCGTTGCGCGACAATGCAGCGCTTGCACGCGCAAGCCAAAAGCGATCCCGCCAGGGACCCGGAGGCATGCAATGAATTGGCCTCATCTCAGACCAGGTGACATCACCGGCGTTCTGTTCGTGGTCGTCCTTGTTGGTATCGTCGTCATTCTGCTGCTGCTTTTTCGCGGCCTTAAGCGGAGCGAGAATTTCGGTTTCGGCCCGGAATGGCAGTGCACGCAGATGGAGCAGGGCGATCCGATCTGCGTCAGGCTTGTCGACAACGATACGCCAAACAAGGATGCGCCAAGATAGATGCTAAAGCTCGACCTCTATGGTCAATGCCGCTATGTCGCCAGCTTTCAGCCCTTCACGCTGCCGCACCGAGGCTTTGACCGGTAGAAGCAGGCTGCCGGACGCCTTGTCGGGAAAGAGCGATGTGCTCCATCTTGTCTTGCCGATGACGGCCGTCACGCCGAGCGAGCCCCAGGGCCGCGCCAACCCCGCCATCGCCGCCTTGATCCGCGCCGCGAACTCGGGCGGCAGCGTCACGAAATGCCAGCCGCCCTTGCCGGGATAGACCCAGATCTCGGCCTGCATCTCATAACGCAGCATGACGATCCTGCCGCTCGCGGCCTCCTGATGCATGTCGCCCAAAAGTGCGTAGCGGTTTTGGGAGAACGACATGCATCAAAAGCAAAGACTTCTGTATGGCGCCCAAAAGTGCGTAGCGGTTTTGGGAGAACGACATGCATCAAAAGCAAAGACTTCCGTCACGCCGCCGCCGCAACCTGCCGGCCGATCCCGCCATGCAGGTCGAGGCAGCGCTCGAACCACTGGGACACGCTGTCGCTGTCGTCGAGCAGCCGGTAGGGCGAGGCGACGCGAGCCCATTGCAGCGCGCCGAACACGATGTAATCGGCAAACAGCGGCGAGACTCCCCCGATGAAGGGCTGGTAGCTGAACATCGAGCGCAGCGGCTCCAGTGAGGCGCGGAAGCCGGCGAGCCCTCCGTCGCGGCTGGCCACCACCTCTTCCAGCCGCTTGCCGTAGCGCTGTTCGCGGTTTTCGCGGAAATAGGCAGCGTTCGTCTCATCCTGCATGGCGTTGAGATCGGTGAGCGCCACCGTGGCGATGTAAGGGTGGATGGTGAGCTGGGACCAGCGCTCGATGAAGCGCGCCGTCGCCTTGCCGCCTTCGCCGGAAAACAGTGTCGGCCGCTCGGGATAGGCCTCGTCGAGATAGAGCGCGATGGCGAAGGAATCCACCACCACGCGGTCGCCGTCGCGGATCACCGGCACAGTCTTCGACACGCCGCCTTCCACCTCGGGCACTTCCAGGAAGCGCGTCGGCACCTTGGTGGCGTCGAGCCCCTTGTGGGCCAGCGCCATCTTGGTCTTCCAGCAATGCGGACTGAACGGGCGCTGGGCGTCGTGGCCGACGAGGTCATAGAACAGAATGGTCATTGTCGTTCCTGCGGGTTACGAAGAGCCGGGATTCGTTGCGAACCGGATGGAAGAATGAAACAGCATTTCATGATGTTTGCGGCCTACAATCAATGGGCCAATGCGCGCATCTACGATGCCGCTGCCGATCTCAGCGACGAGGAATTCAACCGCGATACCGGCGCCTTCTTCGGCTCTATGATGGGAACGCTCAACCATATCCTGACCGCCGACCGTATCTGGATGAAGCGTTTCACTGGCGAGGGACACGCACCGTCGTCCCTTGACGCCATTCTTTACAAGGCGTTGCAACCTTTGCACACCGCGCGCGAGGCGGAGGACAAGCGGATCATGGACTGGGTCGGCGGCATGAGCGAGAAGGCGCTCGCCGGCCGTTTCTCATACATGACGCTTTCCGACATGCGCACCGTCTCGCAGCGGCTGGCGCCGGCGCTCAGCCATTTCTTCAATCATCAGACCCATCACCGCGGCCAGGCGCATATGTGCCTCACCGTGCTAGGCCGGCCTTCCGTGCCGCTCGACCTGATGCTGTTCCAGCGCGCCGAGGAAGGCCGCGCCTACGCCTGAGGTTGCGCCGCGGCGATGCTGGTCGCGCCTCGCCTCAGCTACTGTTAATCAAACTCAAACATTAAGGAAAAGTCGTATTGCATTTTAGAACAACGAATTTTTCCCTGGAAAATAGGGAACCCTGACCGGTTCCATTCGTATTCCCTCGTTCCCCTCGCACAGGCTTGCGCACGGACACAGTGCTCCGGCGATGCGGTGCGGAAAAGTATGGCAACGAAGGAGAATGCCATGAATGGTATCGCAGAGAAAATCGCCGGCACATTGGTCGGCGGCATCGCCATTCTCGCCGTACCGGCGAATGCTGCTGGAATTGGTGTCGGCGCATCCACGGGCGGCGGCATCAGCACCGGTCTTGGCGGTTCGACCGGTCTCGGCACCGGCCTTGGGCAATATCGGTGGTGTCGGCGTGGGTAGCTCAGGCGGTTTGAACACCGGCGCGGGAACCTCGATCGGCGGTTCAACCGGTCTAGACATCGGCTTTGGCATCGATATCGGCGGCGTCGGTTTGGGTAGCTCCAGCGGCTTGAACACCGGCGCAGGGACCTCGATTGGCGGCACCACGGGCACCGGCACTTCGTTCGGTGCGACGGGCGGCGTCGGCGGTGCCACCGTGGGCGGCTCTGGCGACTTCAACGCCGGCACGGGCGCTTCGGTTGGCGGCTCCATGGGCGCCACCACCGGTCCCGATGCCTTGTTTGGTAGAGTGGATGGCCTCGGCGCCGGCCAATAAAGCAATTTAAGGAAGCACCTGAACAGAGCCAGAAGGTTCGGAGTCGAGAAAGCCGCCGGCGGGCTTTCTCGACCGCCACGCCTCCGGTGCTTGGCTGCTGGTTAACCAAGCCTGCATTGAAGCTAATGTATTAGGACTTCGTTTGTGCTCGCGCTGCACAATGAGTGAGTTGCAGTGGGAGCAATGACATGCGCATCGATTTGTCTGCCACCAGTTGGGGCAGGGTCGCGCTGGTCACCGTCGCCGGCACGGCTTTCTTCATTGCGGCTGCCTTCTTTGTCGATTCCTTCAACTTTCCCTCGCTGTCGCCCGATGCCCTGCTTTGGGCCAAGCTCACCGACCTGTTCCTGCCGCTTGTGCTTGGCGGCTCCTTCCTGTTCTTCCTGATGTGGAAGATGCGCCAGCTGGCGATCGCCCAGAAGGAGCTCAGCATTGTTGCCGCGACCGACAGCCTGACGGCGGTCTTCAACCGCGGCGCCTTCTCGATGCTGGTCGAGGCCTATCTCGAGCAGGCCCGCAGCCATGTAGTCGCCGATGCCGGCGCGCTGCTGATCGTCGACGCCGATCATTTCAAGTCGATCAACGACCGTCTTGGCCACGATTGCGGCGACCAGGCGCTGAAGCTGATCGCCAGCACGATCCAGGGCCAGCTCCACGGCGCCGACATCGTCGGACGCATCGGCGGCGAGGAATTCGCGGTCTTTCTCCCGGGCGCCGACGCGACGCGCTCCTTCCTGGTCGCGGAGACGATCAGGCTGCGCATCCGCGAGGCCGAGTTCGCGCCCGGCGGGCAGTCATGCCCGCTCTCGGTCAGCATCGGCGGCATCGCCTTCAGCGGGCCCACCACCTATCACGACATGTTCAAGGTCGCCGACAGGCATCTCTACAAGGCGAAGTCGAACGGACGCGACCAGGTGAGCTTCGAAAACCCGCGTGGCGTGCTGTCGGACGACGTCGCCGGCACGTTCCATTGATCGGCTCCTCGCGGCAGAGACCTGGCCGGCATCACCGGTGGTTGCGGTTGAGAAGCGGCCTGTACCGGCGGATCAGCTGGCGCTCGACCTCGATATACGGCCAGATCAAGCCGGTTGCCGTCAATGTCGGCTCAGGCTGATGCACGACTGCCGTCAGCATGCCATGCGCGGTCAGCAGGCCCAGCCACTTCAACGCTTCCCATTTCGGCGTTGTGCCGTCGCGTCCGGCCAGGCTCCGGTTGATGTAACCTGGATAGGAGAGCAGGCGCTTGCCCCCGATGAGCCGCAGGTGCCGATCCTGACCGGCTTGCCGTCGGCGGTGATCCAGGCATAGACGGCCTCGCTGAACTCGCACGCCTTCTGGTCCGTGATCGCGACGCGGATCGACGTTTTGTCCCGGGCGAGCCTCATTTCCGCCGCTGGCTTGAACTGGTCGCGATCGAGAAACATTCACCCCCCGCAGCATGTCCGCAAACCTGCATGGGGAGCGCGAATGTTCTGTGCGATGTTTCACGCAACGGGCTGTTCTGTGCGATGTTTCACGTAGCGGCCTGTTCCATGCGATGTTTCACGCAGCGCCGGAAAAGTTCCGGCCGAGGCAGCGGCATGCAGTCGGTAAGTCAGGTTGAACGACAAAACCCGCCCGAGAGTCGTCCCAGGCGGGTTTTGTCAGGGCCTCTGTCGGCCGTGCCGGCCGGCTGATTTCAGCCTGCGAAGCCGCTATGGCCGCGCGCGGCTGGTTTCACCGAGACGATCGGCTGGTCCGCCGGCCACAGGATGCCGGCGGTCACCGCGAAGGTGATCAGCGCGTCGCGCGCCGATTCGGCGGAGATGTCTCCGGCCCGCGCGGCTTCGCAAGCCTTCGCCGCGGCGCCGTAGCTCAGCCGCCGGCGCGACGGCGGGAATTCGGTCAGGAATTCGTGCATGCCGGACAGCGAGGCGATCATGCGCTTGTGGCCGGCGCCGACACTGACCGCGACCGGGGTGAAGAACATCCTGTCGTGCATTTCGACCTCTCGAATTGGAGCAGAGGACAGCGGCTGCCACCCTCGGTCTTGGGGTAGGACGCCACACAACGCGCCTTGCTGCGGGAGGTTCCGTCGTTGGAGATCTTTTCCGCCTGCCTCCAGGAGGACAGACGTTATGGGCCGGAGCCGGCTGTGATTGTCACTTCCGTCGGAGGTTGCGGGATCTGGTAGTGCGCCGACAGCACCAGCAGAAGGATCGCGACCCCTGCGATCAATGCCGCGACAATATTGACGAAGAGCTGGCCGGCCAGCTCGCCGAGCCGTTGCCGCCAACTCATCGCCGATGGGATCAAGCGCATTTTCCACCTCTTCTCATGGGCGTTTCGAGGCCCGCGTCACGCTTGGCGACTGCGCTCCGAGCTTGCCCTCACCAGCCTCTGTGGAGGCCGCAACTCCAGACCCTCTTCACGACCAAGCGATGATGATGCCAGCGCTTATGCACCCTGACCATGCAGTCGCGATTGTGGCGATGGCTGCGCCAGTCGCGCATCTCATATCGGCCTCTGTAGCGCCAGTTGTCGTCGCGCATATGATGACGGCGCCAATAGTAGCCGTCATTATACCTGCCCATGCCGTCATCGGTGGTGATGGTCAGGCGTGCAGCCTGTGTCGGACCCGTCATTGGCGCCAAGCTAGCCAGGCCCAGGATGGCGGCGAGAATGAGATTCTTCATAACTGCCTCCTTGCATTAGATTTTACTAACGGAAATCCGTTATCGGGTGAAAAGTTCCATGGCGACGGCCGCGGGCCGCCGGTCGCGGTGGCTTCGCGAGTTGGTGCGGAGGCCGTCCAGTGATGTTTTCCGGGCGCGCGCTATTTCCACATGCCGCGCATGCGCGCGCCGAGATCGATCTTCACGCCCGGCCTTTGGCGCGGGTCGTCCTTGATCGTCGCACTTGCCCAGGACGACTGCTCGAAGGCCGAAAGCATCGAGGCCGGGATGAAGCGGGTGCGCGAGGCATAGACGTGGCGATCACCGCGCGCCGGCTGGTTGTGCGGATAAAAGCGCTGCGGCACCACGAGATGCAGGCTGTCCTTGGCCCGCGTCATCGCCACATAGAGCAGCCGGCGCTCCTCCTCGATGTCCTCCTTGGTGCCGACGCCGAGATCGGCCGGGATGCAGCCGTCGACGGTATTGAGCACGAAGACGTTCTTCCATTCCTGGCCCTTGGCCGAATGGATGGTCGACAGGATGAGGTAATCCTCGTCGCGATGCGGCGGCCCGGCCTGGTCGCTGGTGGCGTCGGGCGGATCGAGCGTCAGCTCGGTCAGGAAACGCTCGCGCGAGGGATAGCCCGACGCGATCTGTTCGAGCTGCAAAAGGTCGGCCCGGCGTGTGGCTGCGTCTTCATGGACGCGCTCCATATGCGGCTCGTACCAGAGCCTGACCCGCTCCAGGTCGGCCGGCCATTTCGGGCCGGCGCGCAGCCCGCTGTAGATGTCGAGGAAGACCGGCCAGTCTTCAGCCGCGCGCTGCGGCGGCCGGAAGCGGGCAAGGCCCAGCGTCTCATCCAGCGACGTCGCCATCGCCTCGACGATCTGCGCGGCGGCCGAAGGGCCGATGCCGGGCATGAGCTGCAGCACGCGAAAACCGGCGACGCGGTCGCGCGGGTTCTCGGCAAAGCGCAGCATAGCCAGCATGTCCTTGACATGGGCGGCGTCGAGGAACTTCAGGCCGCCGAATTTCACGAAAGGGATGTTGCGGCGCGTCAGCTCCACCTCCAGCGGGCCGCTGTGATGCGAGGCGCGGAAGAGCACGGCTTGCGCCTTCAGCGCCGTGCCGGCCTCGCGCTCGGCCAGGATCGCCTGGCAGACATAGTTGGCCTGCTCGGCTTCGTCGCGCACGCTCACCAGTTGCGGCTTGTGCGAGGATCTGCGCTCGGTCCACAGGTTCTTGGTGAAGCGCTCGCTCGCCTCGCCGATCACCTTGTTGGCGGCGGCAAGGATCGTCTCGGTCGACCGGTAATTGCGCTCCAGCATGACGATCTCGGCGCCTTGCGCGAACTGCTTTGGGAAATCGAGGATGTTGCGCACTTCCGCCGCGCGGAAGGAATAGATCGACTGCGCGTCGTCGCCCACCACGGTGAGCCCCGCGCCGTCCGGCTTCAATGCCAGAAGGATCGAGGCCTGCAGCCGGTTGGTATCCTGGTATTCGTCGACCAGCACATGGTCGAAGCGCGAGCCAAGGTGAGCGGCGATCTCCGGCTCCGCCGCCATCTGCGCCCAGTAGAGCAGCAGGTCGTCGTAATCGAGCACGTTCTGTGCCTGCTTGGCCTCGACGTAAGCCGCGAACAGCTCTTTGAGCTGCTCCGCCCATGCCGCGCACCAGGGGAAGGCCGAGCCCAGCACTTCGCCGAGCGGCGTCTGCGCATTGACCGCGCGGGAGTAGATTTGAAGACACGTGCCCTTGGTCGGAAAGCGGCTTTCTGTCTTGGAAAAGCCGAGCTCGTGGCGCGCGAGGTTCATCAGGTCGGCGGAATCCTCGCGGTCATGGATGGTGAAGGCCGGGTCGAGGCCGATCTGCTCGGCATAGTCGCGCAGCAGCCTGGCGCCGATGCCGTGGAAAGTGCCGGCCCAGGCGAGCGCATCAGTGGTGATCGCGGCGTCGCGCCCCAGCACCTCGCCGGCGATGCGCTCGACGCGCTTTGCCATTTCGGCTGCGGCACGGCGCGAAAACGTCATCAGAAGGATACGGCGCGGATCGGCGCCCTTGACGATGAGATGGGCGACGCGATGCGCCAGCGTGTTGGTCTTGCCTGAGCCGGCGCCGGCGATCACCAGCAGCGGTGCGGCGACCTTGCCGTCGCCATGCACCACCGCCAGCCGCTGCTCGTCGTTCAGCCGGGCAAGATAGTCGGGAGCTTCGAAGGACGAATCACGAGCGGCGATGTTCATCGCCCATCAAGCATCGTTTCCGCTTTGTTCGCAACGGGGATCTCCCCTCGAGGAGGGGCAGACTACCTTTTCGGCTCGACCCCCATCGCCGCCGACTGGCGCCGCAGCGCACGCCGTTCATCGCCCGGCATGTCCAGCGGGGCGACGTCGCCGGGCACTTCCTCGATGATCCTCATCGTGACGCGGTAGGTCGCATAGGCGAACAGGCCGACAAGCAGCAGACGGATCATGACCAGTTCCTCACGCAGTTCGATTGAAAGTTCAACCGGACTCAGGCCGGTTGGTTCCCGCCGGCCCACGCAACCAAACCGCGGCGGCCTCGTTTGCCTCAGAGAAAGGGGCGAACGAGAGGAGGTCGTCATGAAGAAGCTTCCTGTGCTGCTGGCCCTTGCGGCAGGGCTCGCGCTCGCTGCCTGCGACAACAGCGTGCCGCCGACCAAGGCGCCCGTCGACCAAAACCCGCAACTCGACAAGAACCCGGTGCCGAAATCGACCACCGGTGGCGATCAGCCGGGTACGCCGCCGAAGCAATAATCACCGGCGATGTTAGTCGGGAAATGAAGCGGCGCCGCCACAGAAGAAGGCCGGCGCTGCTTGGGAGGAAGGTGGTTAGCGCCGGCCAAGCGGGAAATCAGGCCCGCCGCACGGTCAAAGATAGCTGAGTCTCTGCGCCGCGTCATGGCGTGATCGCGCTAGCCGGCTAGAGGTAGCCGTAACTGTCGAAAATCTTTTTGCATCTTTCGAGGATCGAACCGAGAAATCTCGGAAAGCGTTGTGTCGTCAGGTGGCCCTCAGGCCATCGCCAACCGCTTCACCGGCATGTCGGCGATCTCGAGGTCTAGCTGACGCTGCGTCAACGCGGCCTCGGCCGTGATCCACTGCTTGAACAACTCCACCTTGCGCGCGCCGAGCGCCTTGATTGGACTGACGAAATACCAGCCGGCGGTGTTGGGATGATGCACCGCAAAAGGCGCCACCAGCCGCTCGGCGCGGATGTCGCTCGCCATATAGGCTCGGTTGGCGACGGCAAAGCCCATGCCGGCATTGGCCGCCTCGTAGGACATCATGCAGGAATCGAAATAGATGCTTTTGGTCTCGCCGAGCACGAAGCTTGCGCCGGCAAAACCCAGCCAGGACTGCCAGTTCTGGGTGCAGGTGTCGGAGTGAAGCAGGGTGAAATGCCGCAGATCCTCGGGCGTCACCTTGGACAGCGGCTTGTCGCCAAGCACCTCGTGGAACAGCTTGCGGCTGCACACCGGCGTCAAATCCTCCTTGAACAGCAACTGGGAATTGAGGCCCGGAAAATTGCCGTCGCCGTAGCGGATCTCGAGGTCGTACTCGGAGGTCGAGAATTCATGCGTCGCGTAGGAGGTCGAGACCCGCATCTCGATGTCGGGATATTGCCGCTGGAAAGTGGAGAGGCGCGGAAACAGCCAGCGCGCCGCGAAGGTCGGCAAAACGCAGATCCTGAGCACATGCGCCTGCGACTGGCCGGTGGCCTCCATGCTGGCCGCCACGATCCGCTCCAGCGCCTCGCGCACGCGCGCCACATAGGTCTCTCCCTCCGGCGTCAGCGACACCGCATTGCCGCCGCGCTGGAAGATCTTGAATCGCAGCTGGTCCTCAAGGCTCTTCACCCGCTGGCTGACGGCGGAAGCGGTGATGAACTGCTCCTCGCCGGCGCGCGTGAAGTTCTTGTGCCTGGCGGCGCTCTCGACGATTTTCAGCGAGTTTAGGTTGACCTGACTGAGCAGACGCACGGGGTTTCGACCTTTAGCTGGGCTTAAAGTAGCACCAGCATTCCTAAATTTACAGGGGCGGGTGGCTTAATCGACTGTTTACCAAGTGTTGCCCCCACCTTGGAGAAGTAGAATGAACGCCCATACAATCCCCGAACTGCGCTATGCGATGAGCCGTGAAGCCATCATCGGCCATGATACGGCGTGGAAAGTGTCGAGCTTCGGCGTCGCCCAGTATCTGCATGGCTACGACCCCGCGCTGCTCGCCGCGATCGAGGAGGCGGCGCTCAAGCTCAAGGCCAGCCATGCCGTGCACAAGCATCTCGACCTCACCTTCATCACCGGCGCCGACCGCTACATTCCGGAGATCAAGGAACTGCTCAACGACAAGCTTCGCCTGGAACGGCTGTCCGATATGATGGGCACCAAGCTCGAACCCTATCCGCTGTCGATCGTCGGCTCGACCGTCACCTTCATGAACCCCAAGGACGGCGCAGTCGAATGGCACTGCGACGGCGTCCCGGTGACGGAGCTCATTCCGCTCTCGATCAGCGACCCTCTGATCGGCGGCCATCTTGAAATCTATTGCGACGATTCCGAGACCGGCCGCGCCCTGCTCGAATCCGGCCGCGACCTGCCGCGCAACAAGGTCATGCGCATCGATCACAAGATGAACTACGCCACGCTCGGCCAGTTCCTCGGCGTGCTCCATCGCACCGCGCCCATCCAGCTCGGCTCGCGCGTCACCCTGGTGCTCAACCAGCGTTCGGCGACGAAGCCCTATGTCGACGACAACCGGATGTTCTACCTCGCCGCCGACAACGACCACGATCGCGCCTGGGTGAACGAGCTCGCTGACGATGTCTGGACGAACCAGCTGCCCGCCTATCGCCGCCATGCCGAAGAGCATCCCGTGCCGAAGCCGGCCGCAGAGCCCGTCTCGGGCGGAGCAAGAGAGTCGTGGTAGTGAACGATGACCCAACTCGGCTGCCTTCGGCGTCGCCGAGCCTGGCTCCGGTCATGGCCGAAAGCGAGCCATGCCGGTCCGGCGCCGCTTCGACGGCGGGGCTGGCGTTTGCCTTCGGCGCGGTGGCGCTGTGGGCGACCAATGCCCTGGTCGGCAAGACGCTGCTTGCCAACCGCCCGGTATCGCATGTGCAGTTCCTGCAGTTCTGCGGCGCCGCGCTGGTCTTTGCGCTGATCAGGCTGGCGGGCGCCTCTCCTTCTCCCCTTATGGGAGAACGCGGCCTCGCGAAGCGAGGTCGGATGAGGGGTGCTGGAAGGATCGCCGACGCTGGAGTTTCTTCCAACACCCCGCATCCGTCTCGGCGCTGCGCGCCGATCCACCTTCTCCCACAAGGGGAGAAGGGGAGGTCGACTCTGGCCTACGCCGTCGGCTTCATCGGCCTGGTCGGCACCATGGTGCTGCAATACACCGCCTTTGCTTCGATGCCGGTCATCGAGGCCAATCTCGTCGCGTATACCTGGCCGCTGATGGTCGCCGCCGCGATTATCCTGTTCGGCCGCCCGAAGCGTCCGCTGCTGCTTGGGCTCACCGCCGCGCTCGGCTTCGCCGGCGTGGCGCTGGTCATCTCCGGCGGGCGCGCGCACGCCTGGCTCGAAGGCAGCCTCGTCGGTTATTGCGCCGCCTTCGGCTCAGCACTTTGCATGACCTTCTATTCGCTCGCCATTGGCCGCCTTGTCGTGCCGCCGGATCGGCTTTTGCTGCCCTCGGCGCTGATCGGCGTCACGCTAACCTTCGCCTGGTGCCTGCATGACGGCGTCGCCGGCCTGGGCGGCATGTACTTGCTGTTCGGCCTTTATCTCGGCGCCGGGCCGATGGGGCTCGGCTATTATTTCTGGTCGCGCGCGCTGAGCCTCGACCAGGGTGGGCGGCTCGCGGTCGTTGCGTATCTCACGCCGATCGCTTCCACGCTTTTGCTGGCGCTGTCGGGCGAAAGCCTGTCGATGACGGCCGTCGCCGGCGCCGTCCTCGTCATCGGCAGTTGCATCGCTGTCGGCATCGAACGTCCGGAGGCCTGAACATCATGCCAGGAATCATGCTTGACGATGAAGAACGCCGCGCCAGACAGGAGGCGCACTGGCTGGTGCGGGAATTCGGCGCCGAGGCGCCGCTCTATGCCGCCATGAAGGCCGAGAAGGCCATCGAGCAGAGGGATTTCGGCCGCTGCGCGCGCTGGAAACGCGTGCTGGAGATCCTGGCCGACAGCGGACCCGTGGAATTGCGGCGCGGCGCTGCCGTGAAATAAGCGACTCGCGGTAACGAATCGGGCATGATCGGTCACAATCGGTCATCCGGCGCCAGCATTGCTCGCCAGTACCAGCGTTCGGCCCCGAGCCTCGATTTTTGCAGGAGTTGCTCGCAAAAATTGAAGTGCTGAAGCGTTATTACGCGTCCGTGCCGGCTTCGATGCTGTAAAGTGTTTGTTATAGGTATTAGAATTCCTAACTTGCGCGGTAGCGACCCTACAGTGAAAACATACCTTCGGTATTGAGTCTCGTGCGTTTACTGACTCTGGACGGTCCGTTGGGGGACAGGTCCAATACGATACCTAGACCAAAGTCTTAAAAACGGCTGGTCATTTTGAGAGCCAGCAGAGGGTGAAAAAATTGTCCAATATCGACGACAAGACTGCAATCGAGCTGACCGCCGACATTGTTTCGGCCTATGTAGGCAACAATCCGCTTCCGGCTTCCGGCCTGCCTGATCTGATCGCCAGCGTCAGCGCATCGGTGCGCAAGCTCGCCGGCGCCGCGGCCGTCAAGGAGAGCGCGCCGCTGACGCCGGCCGTCAATCCGAAGCGCTCGGTGTTCCCCGATCACATCGTCTGCCTAGAGGACGGAAAGAAGTTCAAGTCGCTGAAGCGGCACCTGTCGACCGACCATGGGCTGACGCCGGACGAGTACCGCGCCAAATGGGGTCTGCCGGCAGACTATCCGATGGTGGCGCCCAGCTATTCGGCCACCCGTTCGGCGCTCGCCAAGTCTTCCGGCCTGGGCCGCAAGCCGGCCGCGGATGCCGCCAAGGGCAAACGCAAAACCAAGGCCTGAGGCCGGCGGCCATGTTGCCTGCAACGGACGACGCCACGCCGCCGGCCGACCGCTTGGCCATGCTCGACGCCCTGCGTAGCAGAGTGGCCAAGCAGTCTTCCGTCGATGCCGGCGAGGGGGTCAAGGCGCGCCGCGCCTTGTTCTCGGCAAGCATGCCGGCCGTCGATCTGCGCGCTGCGCTCGACGCGCTCGACGATTTCGAGCGCGCCATCGTCGAGCATGACGATCGCCTGATCGTCGAGGCACGACGGCTGAGATGCCTTGGCGCCGTCGATCGCGTCATCGCGCGCGTTCAATCGCAGGATTTGGGTGGCCTTGACGCCCCGACAGCCTTGGCTTCGGGATCCTGCGCCGTTGCAAGGTTGTCGGCCTCGATCGCGGTCATCTCCAGAAAATAGACAAGCATCTGGTAGCGCGTGCGTGAAAGCATCTTCGCCAACTTACGCGTGATCTCCGCGACATATCTCAACATGCGCAGATCGTTGGCTGCCTCGCCCATCGTGAGCTCCTGACACAATCAAGTTATTGTTTTATTGTTTTTTGTTGTTGGCGCCTATGCGCGACTCACGACGCATTGGTAAGTTCGCAGGATCGAGGCAAAACTGAAATCAAATTTTCGATAAGCATCACGTCTGACCAAAAAGATTTCAGCACTTTTTTGGTGGTATCGATACCGGTTGCACTAATATAAGGCAAAGTGAAACTTGCGGTTGTCTTGGCCGGCTGGCACGATCTCCGCAGGAGATGGTCATAGCCCCCGATTGACGGCGGGCGAGCCGGGCCGAATGGCCAGGCCCGCCGTGCCGCTCAGTCCTTGTAGGCGGAACAGAAGGCCGGCGGGTCGTTGTTGCCGATCATGGCGCAGCCTCTTTTGATCTCGTCGATCATCATGCTGCACGCGTTCTCACCGTTGCAGGGCGGATTGGTCGCCGGCGACACCTGGATGCATTGCGAGACATATTGGTCCGACTTCGCCTTGCCGGCCGATTGCACGCATGGCCGCCTGTCGTTCTGGCTTGCAGGGGCGGCCGTCGCCGGTTTGACGGCGGCGGTTTGCGGCACACAGGAGAGGTCGCCTTCCGGGCATTGCAGTTGGTGCTGCAACTGCGCCAGCCGCGCCTTGGTCAAATCCGTCTTACAAGTTTCGACCAGGCTCGAATACACCGAGCCATCGGCATAGGGCTGGGTGCGGAAGGCGCATTCTTTGTCGCGGAACGGGATCCAGGCGCGCTGCGCGTCACGCAGGCGTTGCTGATCGGTGGGAGCGAGGCGCTCCGACAGCACCTTGTAGACCGCGTTGAGCGCCGCGTCGGCCGACGCCGCGTCCTTGGCGGTGCAGGTGGCAAGGTCGGCCTGCGTCTTCGCCGCCGCGCAGTCTGGCGCTGCCGCAAGGGCCGCGGGCGTGGTGACAAGCAGGGCGAGACCGGCGGCGCAGAACAGTCGCTTCATTGGATCACCTCATGATGTCCGCAAAGCCCGCCGCTCGCGCCAGCATAGGTTGAGCCGATAGCAGCGATCAACGTCAAATCGGTGACATGGCAAGCAAAGTGTGACCGGCGGTGATCAGCGAAAGCAGAGGAGCCCGCAATCTCCCCAAGTAAACAAGTAAAGGAGATGTCCGGTCCATCCTCTGTAGCTGCAGCGCAGCTGCTGCGGAGGACGGGCAGGGCACAAGGGGGCGCTGTTCCGCCAGCCTCTCAATCATTCATAGGCGACGCTTGAGACTATTTTCCGGAATCAATCTGGATCAGCAGGTGTTCCGGCGGGCCCCCCTCTGGCCTGCCGGCCATCTCCCCCACTTGGGGGGAGATCGGCTGTGCCTGCGCCCCGTTCACGGGTTCGACGGGGGAGAGCACTGCAGCCGTCTCGTGCTCAAACAGAACCACCTGCGTCGCCAGCGCTGCTGTTGTGGCGACCTGGAAGAAGATGAAGGCGAGGGCGAAATAACGGATCACGGGCCTCAAAACGCTCCGGCCGGCAACTGGTTCCGTGATCGGCCTTGGTTGAATGACCGGCGGCCGGACACAGCGAGCCCTGATCCCGGCCCTGGCTCTTGCGAAGCGCCGGCGTCCCGTGCAAAAGCCCGCCCATGCTTATCATCAACGACCTCTCGCTGCGCATGGCGGGGCGCTTGCTTCTCGACCATGCCTCGCTGACCTTGCCGGCCGGCACCAAGGCCGGTCTCGTCGGCCGCAATGGCACCGGCAAGACGACGCTGTTCAAGGCGATCACCGGCGATTTCCCCTCCGAGACCGGCTCGATCAGCCTGCCGAAAAACACCCGTATCGGCCAGGTGGCGCAGGAAGCGCCGGGCACCGAGGAGCCGCTGATCGACATCGTGCTCAAGGCCGATGTCGAGCGTGCGGCGCTGCTGGAGGAGGAGAAGACCGCCACCGATCCGCATCGCATCGCCGAAATCCATACGCGGCTCGCCGACATCGACGCGCATTCGGCCGAATCCCGCGCAGCCACCATCCTCGCCGGCCTCGGCTTCGACGACGCCGCGCAGAAGCGGCCCGCCTCGTCTTTCTCCGGCGGCTGGCGCATGCGCGTGGCTCTTGCGGCAGTGCTTTTCTCCGAGCCAGATCTTCTGCTGCTCGACGAGCCGACCAACTATCTCGACCTCGAAGGCACGCTGTGGCTGGAGAACTATGTCTCCAAGTACCCGCACACGGTGCTCTTGATCTCGCACGACCGCGACCTGCTCAATCGCGCCGTCAACTCGATCGTCCATCTCGACCAGAAGAAGCTGACCTTTTGGCGCGGCGGCTACGACCAGTTCGAGCGCCAGCTCACCGAGCAGCGCGAATTGCAGGAAAAGAGCCGCGTCAAGCAGGAAGCGCAGCGCAAGCACATGGAGTCCTTCGTCGAGCGCTTCCGCGCCAAGGCTTCGAAGGCCAGGCAGGCGCAGTCGCGCCTAAAGGCGCTGGAGAAGCTGAAGCCGATCGCGGCGGTGGTGAACGATACGGTGAGGCCGTTCTCCTTCCCGGAGCCAGTCAAGACGGTGGCTTCGCCGATCGTGGCGCTGAACGCCGTCAATGTCGGCTACACTGAGGGCAACCCGGTCTTGAAGAAGATGACGCTGCGCATCGATGCCGACGACCGCATCGCGCTGCTCGGCGCCAACGGCAACGGCAAGTCGACCTTCGCCAAGCTGCTCGCCGGCCGCCTGAAAGGGGAAACCGGCACCATGACGATTGCGCCGGGCCTGAAGGTGGCGATCTTCGCCCAGCACCAGCTCGACGATTTGCGTCCCGAGGAAAGCGCCTACGAGCATGTGCGCCGGCTGATGCCCGATGCGCCGGAAGCCAAGGTGCGCGCTCGCGTCGCCCAGTTCGGGCTGTCGACCGAGAAGATGAACACCGCGGCGAAGGATCTGTCCGGCGGCGAGAAGGCGCGTCTTTTGATGGGTCTTTCGGCCTTCGAAGGGCCGAACCTCTTCATCCTCGACGAGCCGACCAACCACCTCGACATCGACAGCCGTGAATCGCTGATCCATGCGCTCAACGATTTCTCCGGCGCGGTGATCCTGATCTCGCACGACCGGCATTTGCTAGAAGCGACGGCCGACCGGCTGTGGCTGGTCAAGGACGGCGCGGTCAATCCCTTTGACGGCGACCTTGAGGACTATAAGACGCTGGTCACCGGCGTTTCCTCCAACCGCCGGGAGCAGAAGGAAGCTGACAAGGCCTCCAAGGCCGACCGCCGCCGCGAAGCGGCCGCTCGGCGCTCGGCGTTCGAGCCGCTTGCCAAGGAAATCCGCGCCACCGAGGCGCTTATGGACCGCATCCGCAAGCGCATGGACCTGATCGAGGACGAGCTCGCCAACCCGGCGATCTACGAGAAGGACCCTTCGACCGCGACGCGGCTGGCCAAGGAGCGCTCGCAGCTGGCGCAGACGCTTGCCGTGAACGAGGACAAATGGCTGACGATGTCGGCTGAGTATGAGGAAGGGATCGCGGAGTAGGGCGGCTTCCCCTTCGCCCCTTGTGGGAGAAGGTGGATCGGCGCGCAGCGCCGAGACGGATGAGGGGTGTTGGACGGAGTGAGGCGCTGAAAAACAGGATGCTTCAAGCGCCCATTTCTTTGTCGTAGCGATCCTTCCAACACCCCTCATCCGACCGAGCTTCGCTCGGCCACCTTCTCCCACAAGGGGAGAAGGGGAAGCCCCATCTGGCCCTACACGCCGCCCTCAAAACCCGCTACATACCCCCGCATGAACCAGCACGCCAAGCTCAGGATCGGCCATTCGGCCTGTCCGCATGATTGCCCGTCCACCTGCGCGCTCGAGGTCGAGCTCATCGACCAAAACCGCATCGGCCGCATCCATGGCGCCAAGACCAACAGCTACACGGCCGGCGTTGTCTGCGCCAAGGTTGCCCGCTATGCCGACCGGGTGCACCATCCGGACCGCCTGCTGAAGCCGCTGGTGCGCTCAGGCGGCAAGGGCGAGGGCGCCTGGAAGGAATCCAGCTGGGAAGCGGCGCTCGATCTCGTCGCCGAAAAATTCATCGTGGCCGAAGCGAAATACGGCTCGGAAACGGTCTGGCCATATTTCTATGCGGGCACGATGGGGCTGGTGCAGCGTGATGGCATCGAGCGGCTGCGGCATGCCAAGAAATATTCGGGCTTCTTCGGCTCGATCTGCACCAATCTTGCCTGGACCGGCTGGATGATGGGAGCGGGTGCGCTCCGCGGTCCCGATCCGCGTGAGATGGCAAAGTCCGACTGCGTGGTGATCTGGGGCACGAATGCCGTGGTCACGCAGGTCAATGTCATGAGCCACGCCACAAGGGCGCGCAAGGAACGCGGCGCCAAGATCGTCGTCGTCGACATCTATGACAACGCCACCATGAAGCAGGCCGATCTCGGCCTGGTGCTCAAGCCCGGCACGGATGGCGCGCTCGCCTGCGCGGTCATGCATGTACTGTTCCGCGACGGCATGGCCGACCGCGCCTATCTCGAAAAATACACGGATGATCCGCGCGGACTGGAAGAGCATCTGAAAACGCGCACGCCCGAATGGGCGGCGGCCATCACGGGGCTGACAGTCACCGAGATCGAAGCCTTCGCGCATCTCGTCGGCACGACGAAGAAGACTTACTTTCGCCTTGGCTACGGCTTCGCCCGCCAGCGCAACGGCTCGGCCAACATGCATGCCGCCTCCTGCATCGCCGCCGTCACCGGCGCCTGGCAATACGAGGGCGGCGGCGCCTTCCACTCCAACTCCGGTATCTTCAAGCTGAACCAGGATGTGCTGGAAGGCACCGCGATGCGCGACCCGAACATCCGCTATCTCGACCATTCGCGCATCGGCCCGGTGCTGACCGGAGCCGCGGACGCGCTCTATGGCGGCCCGCCGGTGACGGCGATGCTGATCCAGAACACCAATCCGGCGAATGTCGCGCCGGAGCAGCGCCTGGTGAAGCAGGGTTTCTTGCGCGAGGACCTGTTCACCTGCGTGCACGAGCAGTTCATGACCGATACGGCGAAGCTCGCCGACGTCGTGCTGCCGGCAACGATGTTTCTGGAGCATGACGACATCTACAAGGGCGGCGGCAACCAGCATATCACACTCGGTCCCAAGCTGATCGAGCCGCCCGAAGGGCCGCGCACCAACCACTACGTCAATGAGGAGTTGGGCAAGCGGCTGGGCGTCGGGGACCGGCCGGGCTTCGGCCTGACCGAGCGGGAGCATATCGACATCATCCTCGGCAAGCGCGGGATCGGCAGCTTCGACAGCCTGAAGGAACAGAAATGGGTCGACCTGCAGCCCGATTTCGACGACGCGCATTTCATCAGCGGCTTCGGCCATGCCGACAAAAAGTTCCACTTCCGGGCCAACTGGACGGGACAATCGGCGCCCAACCGGCCGCCGAAGAGCATGGGCCTGTTCGGGCCGGTCGAGCGACTGCCTGAGTTCCCCGACCATGTCGACCTGATCGAGGTGGCGGACGAGGAGCATCCGTTCCGCCTGACCACTTCGCCGGCGCGCAATTTTCTGAACTCGACCTTTGCCGAGACGCCGGTGTCGAAGGCCAAGGAAGGCAGGCCGGAACTGCTCTTGCATCCCGAGGACGCGGCAGCGCTCGGCATCGAGGATGGCGGTCGCGTCGAGGTCGGCAACCGGCGCGGCGACCTCGTGCTGCATGCAAAACTCTTCGACGGGGTGAAGCGCGGCGTCGTGGTGGCCGAAGGCATCTGGCCGAACAGCGCGCATGAGCGCGGCGAGGGCATCAACGTGCTGACCGGCGCCGACACGCCGGCGCCGTATGGGGGTGCTGCCTTCCACGATAACAAGGTGTGGCTCAGGGCGCTTTAAAGCAATTCCAGGAAAAGTGCGCAGCGGTTTTCCGTCCGGAATTGCGTAAGCTGCTTGACTACTTCGCCGTCTGTGCGTCCAGCGTCTTGATCTCTTCCGCGGCAGCCTTGCGGGCCGTAGCATCGATGCCGGTTGCACCCTTGTCCTTGGCGAAGGCGATGAGGGCGGTGCGTGTTTGCTCGTCGCATCCATCTTCACCGACGCCGTCGACGCCGGCTTTGCGGGCAGCAGTGAGCACGGAGTCGCAGGCCTCCGGCGCGAAGGCGAACTGGCCCATGATGGCGCCGAGCGTCAGCGGGTCCTGCAGGCGCGGATCGTCGCGGATCGCCTGAAGGGTGGCGTTGCCGACCGCGCGCGATTTCCGGTCCTGCGCGATCTGCGTCAGGTCGAAGATGAACTCGAACTCCGCCTTGTCGACGCCGTCGGGCTTCGACACCAGAATATCCAGCGCATAGCGTGTGACTTCGTCGGGCGTGACGACCGCGCGCACGACCCTTGCTTGGTGATAGTTGCGCACCAGCGCCCAGCGCGAGGGGAGGTCGCCATAGCGGGCGAGCATGTCGAGCTGCTTGATGGCGGCCTGCTTCTGCTTGTCGGTCTTGGCGGCCTGCGCCTGGGTGAAGACCTTGTCGCGGACGCGGTCGAGGATTTCGCCCGCGAGCATGTCTGAAGCCGGTGCCGCCTGCTGTGTCCCGACTGCCGTTTGCGGGCTCGGAGCATCGGTGAGCGGGCCTTTCGCATCGACCCACGCGGCCAGTGCCTTGCGCGCGTCCGGACCAAAATAACCCTTCGGCTCGCCCGCGTAAAAACCTTCGCTCTTAAGCGTCGTCTCGATCGCGATGCGGATTTCGTCGGGCAGGGCTTTGCCGACGCTGACCAGGTTTTCCTCGTCGAGGCCGGCTGGCGCTTCGCGAAACGCGTCCATCACCGCGGCGGCGACCGCGGCCGTTCCGGCGCTGGAGGCCGGCCCGGAAAAGAGGCCGCTTAGTTCGATGCCGGCATCGCCGCCGAACACCCCGGCGCCCATCCTGCCGATGCCGTCATTGTAGAGGGCAATGCGGTTGGTGATGCCTTCGCGCAGCGTCATCAGCCGGTCGAAACTGTCGAAGGTGAAGGCATCGGCAAGCTTGCCCCTTGCCTTGAGCGAACCGAGCCGGGCCGCCTCGCGCCACGCGTGCAGCCGCTCGCGCGGGTTCTTGTCGATGCCGAGACCGTTGTCATAGGCGTCGCCGAGCAGCACCATGGCTTCGACGCTGCCGAGATTGGCGGCGTTGATCAGCATCGCGGTCGCCCTGACGTCGTCCTGCGGATAGACCAAGCCCCGCCGCAGCAGTTTGGCATGAAGCAGATAGGCCTGCGGTTCCTTCTTGCCTTCGCCCTCATCGATCAGCGTTTTCAGATCATCGTCACTCAGGCCGCCGTCGCGGCGCGAGGGTCGATAGCTGGTCGAATCGAGATTGGCGTATTGCGTCGAGGCATAGAGCCAGAGCGCGTCGCGGTCGCCGGCGTCCGCCAGTGGCTTCAGCATGGCGCGCGCCCGGTTCTCGTTCTTGAACTGCTGATTGTCCGAAAGCTCGAGCCGCGCCAGAGCCAGCGCCGCGCCGGGCTCGCCGGCATCGGCGCCGTCGCTCAGGCGCTCGACCAGCAGATCGGGATAGTCGACCTGCACGCCGTCATAGTCGAGGAGCGAGCCCGCAAGCCTGATGCAGGCATCGAGGTCCCATGAGGCGTTGAACAGTTGGACCGCCGCCCGCGGCTGGCGGCCGACGAACTTGCCGTCCAGCAGCAGGCCGGCGAGCATCAGCCCGGCCTCGGCCACATTCTTGGTTGCGACGCGCAGCATGGCGATGGCGCGCTTGCCATCCGCCGGGCCGCCTTCGCCCTTGGCCAGCATGTCGGCCAGCATCGGGATGGCGTAATCGTCGTGACCGGCGCGCGCTTCCAGCAGCTGCCTGGCCTTTGCTGCATCCTGCGGCGTCCCCCGGCCCAGCCGCAGCGCCGTGATGTAGGCGAGCGCGGATCGTACCAAGTCATTGGTCCCGGCCTGGGAATCAGCCTCGACAGCATGAAAGGCCTTTTGCTGCTCGTCGCCGGTGAAGCCATCCTTCTCCAGCGTCGTCTGCGCGATCAGCAGCGGCATGTCCTTACGGACCTGGCTGTCCCATTCGCCGGGCGACTGGCCCTGGACCGGTGCGTCGATGATGTGCTGCGCGGCCTCGACCAGCTTGCGCGCGTCGCGGCGCAGCAGCGGCCCCTCGTTATACTGACGAAGCAGCGTCATCAGGGCTGTCAGATGACCGGCGGCGCCAGCTTTCTGCAGGGCGTCGAGCGCCATTTCGCGGGTTACCGACGGCGCACCGGCATCCGCGCTGTCGCGCCGATGCACCGAGTAGAACTCGTAGAGGAGGAAATTCGCTTCAGGGCTACCGCCGTCGGCCAGCGGCTTGATCTGCGGGATGAGCCAGGTCAGTCCCGGCTGGTCGAGCGCCACTTCGACCCTCAGCCATTGCAGCGTTAGCCGCTTTTCCCGCGGCGCGCCGAGCATCGCCGCCTGGCATTTGTCGGCCAGGTCTTTGAGCTTGCTGAGGTTCATATCCAGCGGGAAGAGCTCGCCATACTGGACCGGCGGCGCCTTGGCTTCGGGGTCGAGCGGCACGGAGGCACCCCGGTCGCAGGTGCTGATCGCCTCAGCGAGCGCGGCCTTCTTTGCCGCATCGTCGGATTTGTCGGAAGATGCCTGGGCGGCGAATGCCCCGCCGGCGAGTGGTGCGAGCGCGAGGCAGGAAAGAACCAGGACATGCACTGGCCGTAACATGAGCTTCCCCCCCGCGGACCCGGTCCGGGCGGTGCGTCGCGGCCGGACAGCGGAGCCAAATTAGCACATCGCGCGAGCCATGATGAGTGTAGCGCTTCACATTCGCGCGCGGATCTAAACGGCGTGTTTTGCGATCTGGTCCAAGCGCCTTCGGTCGCACCCGCCAGCTCCGCCGTCTATAGAGGCACCTTGTCTCCGTAACGAGGAAGAATGTCATGGCCAAGGTCTCGCTTCTGGGCATTCCGCATGACGAGAACTCGTCCTATCTGCGCGGGCCGGCCGAGGCGCCGCCGCTGATCCGGCGCGAACTCGCCAGCGACGCCTACACCTCATGGTCGGAAACCGGTTTCGATCTGACCGACCGCTTCGTCGATTACGGCGACATCGATTTCACGCAACCCGGCGATCCGTGGCAGCGGATCGAGAGCGAGGTCGGCCGCGCGCTGGATGCAGGTCACCCGCTGATCTCGCTCGGCGGCGACCATGCCATTTCCTGGCCGGTATTGCGCGCTGTGCGCAAGCGCCATCCGAACCTGACGATCGTCCACGTCGACGCGCATCCGGACATCTATCATTCCTACGGCGACAATCCGCGCTCGCACACCTCGCCCTTCGCTCGCATCATGGAGGAGCAGCTCGCCGACCGGCTGATCCAGATCGGCTTGCGCACCGTCAACGATCACCACCGCGAGCAGTTCGCGCGCTTCGGCGTCGAGGCAGTGGAGATGCGGCATTTCAACGAAGGGCTGCGGCTCAACCTCGAGACGCCCGTCTATATCTCGATGGATCTCGACGCGCTCGATCCGGCCTTCGCTCCGGGTATCTCCCATCGTGAACCGGGCGGCTTCACCACCCGCCAGGTGATCGGCCTGATCCAGTCGATCGATCAACGAATAGTCGCTGCCGATGTCGTCGAATACAATCCGCGCCAGGACCTCTCCAACGTGACGGCGCTCGTCGCCGCAAAGCTGGTCAAGGAGATCGCCGGCATGATGCTGAAGACGAACGGCGCCGGCTGAATCAATTTGGCAAAGCGGCGTGCTAGACGCTTGTTCCGATTCGCCTTTCAACGGGGACAACCATGCCACGGCCGCTCAAGATAGCCATCGCCGGCGCGCTCGGCCGTATGGGCCGGCAGATGGCCGAGACCATCCCCGCCGATCCGCGGCTGGAACTCGTCGCCCGCTTCCACCGGCCGGGCAGCACGGGCGAGGGGCTGGACGAGCGCGACGAGGCGCTGGCGCTTGCCGATGTGGTCATCGATTTCACCACGCCGGCGGCTTCGGCGGAGCTGGCAAGAGCGTGCGCGGCGCGCGGCGGCCCGGCGTTGGTCATCGGCTCGACCGGCTTCGATGCCGCGGAACTGGAGACGATCGCCAAGGCCGCCGAGAAAATCGCCGTCGTACGCTCCGGCAGCTATTCGCTGGGGCTCAACATGTTGACCGGGCTGGTCGAGCAGGCAGCGCGGGCGCTCAGTGCCGACGACTGCGACATCGAGATTCTGGAAGCGCATCACCGCCTCAAGGTCGATGCGCCGTCTGGCACGGCGCTGATGCTGGGCGAGGCAGCGGCGCGCGGGCGGGCCGTCAGCCTGGACGATGTCGCCAGACGCGCCCGCGATGGCCTCACCGGCCCGCGCCCTGCCGGCGAGATCGGTTTCGCAGTGCTGCGTGGCGGCAGCGTTGTCGGCGAGCATAGCGTGAGCTTCCTCAGCGAAGGCGAGAGGCTCACGCTTTCGCACGCGGCCGGCGACCGCTCGATGTTCGCCCGCGGCGCCATCGCCGCGGCACTGTGGGTCGCCGGACAGCCGCCTGGCGAATACGACATGCGCGACGTTCTGGGTTTCGGCGCCCAGTGAGAGCCGGGGGAGGGCCCAGGCAATCGTCGCTGGGCTTGAAGTTCATCTTGCTCCTTGCCTGTCGAACGCCGGCGCTGCCCTCATCTGGCTGCCGCCATCTTCTCCCCGTAGAGCGGGAGAAGGGCGCTGGCGCCAAGGATTTCGCCAATCACCAACGTTTCAAAGAAGAGAGCCGGCATCGCGGCCAGCTTCTTTCTCCACGTTAACGGGGAGAAATGCCCGGCAGGGCAATGAGCGACTATCTGAGGTGTCAAGTTGCATTTGCGAACTCG